>JBBIVD010000019.1:0-11328 GCA_037439925.1 Candidatus Bathyarchaeota archaeon | reverse complement strand
GAACCTCCTCCTCCATGGCCTCCAAAGTGGGCATGTTGAAGGTGCGCACATAGTTTCCCATAATAGTTATTTTTAGTCTGCCCGTTTTTTCGTCGAGGGAAAGCTCAACCGACTCGTTTTTCCCAGCCCGCTTAAGGAGCTTTGAGAGTTCACTAATGTTTATGCACATCTTCATGGCTTCGCTGCAGACATATTCGTCGAATATTGTTTTTGGCCACTCGAAATCCACCATGGCGACCCGTGAGGGATCCATAGCCCGAAGCCTAATCCCTTCAGGAGACAAGCTAAAGGTAGCCTCGTCTACGAGCGTTGAAATAGCCGTAATCATGTCTTTCAAAAGCTTCGAATCCGCCACTCTAAACCTGAACAAGACATGTTCCTCTCCCTAACGCCTATTGAAATTACTCTTTCTAGCTTTTAACCCTTTAAATAGCTTAATAAAGCCTTCTAAAAACGCCGACTAAAGTTCATGAAGCCACATATCTCTGCGGATTTTTCTCAAACACTTCTTTGCAACTGACGCTACAGAAATAATAGACTTTTCCTCTGTACGTAACCTTCATCTTAGCCGATTTTTCGTCTACATTCATGCCGCAAACAGGATCCCTAACCATTTTCCATCCACCTCTTCCATTCTCTAGTCATTCATATTAGGCTTAATAAACTGAAAATAAATTTAAATTATAAACCCATTTACTCATATAGATGTCGAGTAGCCAGATTAAATAGGGGAAACAAGGAATGCTCGAAAAGGTTCTTGGAAGGATGGAAACCCTAAAAGGCTTTGTCCAGATTCCTACCAAGAGCCGAAATAAGTTAATCGGAGATACGCCTACACCTCACAAAACTTTAGTAAACGGAGAGCCAGCGAGAATTGATAATTACGGGAGACTCTGGTCGCCTTCCCTAAAAGGCAAGTTCCCGTTGGGTAGCAGAGTTCAATTGGTCAAAACTACAGAAGGCTTTAAAGTTGAACTGATTGCGAATATTGACAAAGAATCTGTTCCTCGTGGACAACGCAAAAATGAAGTCGTTGGAGCTTTAAATGCTGAAAAAACAAAAAAGATAAGAAAACAACATCATAAAGGGGGAACAGTAACTAGTTCTTTTGGCTCCCCAGGGAGATTCGGTCATGATTCGTCAAAATTCTATAATAGTAGGCTATACGCAGGTTTGCCCAAAGAGAAAGAGAAAGTGGTTTATTTTGAAAATGAAATTAACAAAGAATTTTTGGATAAAATCTTCTGCAAAAGTAGTGAACGCATGGATGAGCTACCTGATAACAGTATTCATTTAATGGTAACTTCTCCACCTTACAATGTTGGAAAAGAGTATGACCAAGGTCTCACATTAGATGAGTACAAAAGTCTATTGAGGAACGTCTTCAAAGAAGTGTATAGAGTTCTGGTTCCTGGTGGAAGAGCTTGTGTAAATGTAGCAAATTTGGGAAGGAAACCATACATACCTTTAGATGCCTTCGTAATCCAAATTATGCTTGATATCGGGTTCCTCATGAGAGGCGAAATAATCTGGGACAAGGGCTCCAGCGCCGCCGCATCCACGGCATGGGGCAGCTGGCGTTCAGCTAGTAACCCCACCTTGAGGGACACTCACGAATACATAATGATTTTCTCCAAGGATACATTTAAGAGACCTGAACCGAAGGGAAGAAAGAGCACAATCAGCAAAGAAGAGTTTTTAGAATGGACCAAAAGTGTGTGGTCGTTTCCAGCTGAGTCAGCAACTCGAGTTGGTCATCCTGCCCCCTTTCCAGTTGAATTGCCTCTTAGGCTTATTAAACTCTACACCTTTGAAGGAGAAGTTGTTTTGGATCCTTTCATTGGAAGTGGAACTACGGCTATCGCATGCCTAAGAACAAACAGGCATTTTGTTGGATATGATATTGAAAAGCAATACGTTGACATGGCGAATAGAAGAATTCAAAGTGAACTCAGAGATATTAAGGCTCAAAAAGAGCAGGCAAAAATTGAAAAATTTACACTTATAGAACATTAAGACTACTTTTCGGCACTAGGGTAAAGACCATATTGACTTTTAAAAAGTCACGTTTTCTCTTCTCTGAAAGGAAAAACGGCGTCAGTAAAGTTAACCTTTAGCTTCCGCTTTACTCAATTTTTGTTTGTATTTCCTTTACATCATGGGGCAATTCATCTTTCCCCAATATGCTATCCATCTTTGATAGGGGTTATATTTAATTCTAGAACGATACCATTCTACTTCGATTGAGTTTGTTTCTGGATCACTGAGAAGTTTCGTTAAGGCTTCTTTGCTAAATTCTGGCCCTCTTGGATTTGTTCCTGGCTTCGGAAGCTTGATGTAATTCTCTCGCCCCATAGTCTTGAAGATTTTTTGTTGAACTTCAAGGGGAATATGATAAAACTTCCCTACTTTGCCCCATTTAATTAGGACGATTAGGATATCACATTTGGGAGTGTAAGTCTCGCGAAATTCTCTTACTTTCTGAGCATCCACTGTCCATATAACCTTAACTCCACCCATTCCAGTAATTGTCTTAATAGAAATGGGATGCCCAAATAATTTAACATCCGTCTCAGGCTCAGTAATAGGAATTTCAGTTTCCACGCTCTTTTCTCCAAACTTGTAGATTAATAGCGCAATTAAAATCTTCTCTCGTAGAGAACCTACTTGCATTCCGATTTTTCCAGCTCTTGAGCTCTCAAATTCAGCGAGCTGAAACAAATAGGGTAAGCGTTTCTTGATTTTTTCAACGAGCTTTTTATCTTCAAAGATTTCAGATAAATGACTTGCCATTTGAATCCTCAAACGTATAACAATACATGTCTTAATAATTCTTCCGAATTGGGTGAATGAACTGCCTTTATCAAAGGAAAGGAAGGTTTAGCTGTATTCTCGGAACGTGTAGTTGCATTTTGTGCATCGGAAGAACTGCGTTGAGGATTCGTCGCTTCCTCTAGTCTGCACCTGCCACGCATAGGCTAGATTGTTTCCGCATTTTGGGCATTCCATTCTGACTGTGGGTAGGGTTCGTAGTTTCTGTTCTTCTTTTCCTATGACGGCTATGCGTTCTTGGGGGGAGTGCTCCACGACTTTGGGCAGGGTCGGTGGCGCACGGGGCACTTGCTTCTCGTAGCCGCATTTTGGGCATGAAAGCACCACGGTGGCTTTCTTTCCTTTCTTTTTCGGGGTTGGAGTCAGTCTTGTTCCACAGTCTGGGCAGAACTCCATTTTTGTCACCAGTAAATATTGTGCGTCTTTTCCCATTTGCTTTCTGTCTTTTAAATCTTTTCTCTCACTCGGCTCATAGCTTGTACATAAATGTGGAATTGCATGCTGAGACTAGCTGTTTGAAATTGTGTTTTAATCGAAATTTACATAAACAAATTCGGTTAATTTGTTTAGATGGTGGTGTGGACATGGTTGAGGAACGAATTAAAATCCTTAGGTTTCTCAACGAGCTCACTGGTCGAGTTGGGCTGAGGGACTTCGCTCAAAAAAGCGGCATGAGTAGGAGTAGCATTATTGGTTACGTGCGTGGGCTCGTTAGGGCGGGATACGTTAACAAGGTTGGACGGGGATATTCAATATCAGCGGATGGGAAAAGCGCCCTTAAGGAACTCAGTCCAGTTCCCCAAGGCACGGAGTTCAATTTCTACGCTGGGCCAGATCAGCCTACGGGCTTGTCTGCGAAAAGCTTCAGCGAATTCTGCGACCTCCTTAAGAAAATCGACGTAAAGGCGTTGGAGTTCCACGTTTCTAGAGGGGATTTTGAAAACTGGATAAAGGGTGTCTTCAATGATGTTCAACTGGCGCAGGAAATGGCGAAAATAAGGGAATCAAAACTGGCGGGAGAAGACCTTAGAAAGGAAGTCGTAAGCGTAACAGCTGCGAGATACGGCAAACTCAAAAAACTCCTCGCCTAGCAGAATAATCAATTCTAATTATCGCCAGAATCGTTTCTATTCATTTTAGTTAAACCTGACGCTATGATGTGGGCTACTCGTAATGCTTCAGGAACATTGCTCCGCGTAGACGTGTTCCTCACAATCGTTTCGGCGTCTAACTCTGATATGCCAGCAATCTGCATGTAAATCGGCTCTGATGCTTTCCTTGATTGTACTTCAAAGATTTCTCCAGCATTTTTTATTGCCGTCCATCTCTTTTCGTATTCGGGCAGATTTTTAAGTGCCTTTTTTATTTCTTCTAAGTCGGGTTTCTCACGCACAATTGCTACGACTGGCAACTTCGCCATTTCAAAAAGTCTCTTTATGTCTATCACGTTGAAGCCTGCGAAGGTTATTCCGTCTAGGATTATGACCCGAATTTGATCGTAATGGGGAGAATTCCTTATCATGCTAGCTATTTTTTCAGTTGCGTCCATTCCGTCGACTTCTATTTGTGTTCGCATAACACCTTCAAGCCAATAGCCGCCTCGGTAAACAACGCCGACTACGTTAACTAAGCCCTTTGCACGTGGAACAAAATCTCCGTCGTCAACGCCTAACACTCTGATTTCTGGTTTTATGGAGCGAAATTTTACAGCTTCGCCTTTAGACATGAAATGCACCGAGCCTCTTTCCTATCTCTTCCAGCAAGTTGGTAAAGGCTTCCTCTGGATTCTCATTTTCTCCGAGAATCTTCAGGCAATCTTCGAGGCTTAAGAGTTTTTTCAGCCAAGCATAGGCTATTAGCGCTTCGGCGGAGTTCCCTTGCGCATGGCGATCCGTTCTTCGGGGCAGCATTTCTCGCAAGCCCGCGCTCTTTATGGCCCTAGCTAAGATTTGGTTGTTCACTTTTGCGCCTGTGGGTCTTTGAAGTCGGAGTGAAAGGGCTAGGGAGTAAACGAAATTTACGTAGGCGTCGCCTAGCTTTGCCAAATCTTTGTCGAGCATTATTTCTTGGAGGTTCGCATATTTTTTCAAAATTTGGTTTGCCCTTACTTCTCTTGCCATGCTTTCAGCGCTCTTTCGAAGGACTTCGCGAACTCCTTGCCCTTTTTCTGCAGTTTTTCCGCTGCGTCTCGTAGGACTGTTTCTGGCTTTCGCTGTCCTTTAGTTCGAACGTAAATTATGGGGCTAGACGTCAGCGGGTGGGGCAAATCATATCCAGCCATTTCAACTGTTTCGTCTTCTAATAGAACCTTTTGTAGGGCGTTGCAGAAAGTGTGGTTTTCTCCTTCGAGCTCTATTTTCAGCTCGTTTGGCGTTTCCTTCAGAACCTTAATCTTCACCTTTCCTCATCCCTCTGTGTCCCATTTTCCATAATCTGAAGCGGTTTTTCGCATTTCGCTTTTTCCACATTTAACGCATTGCATATTTTGTCTTGTTAAAGTTAATACGTGCCCGCATGCCGAACAGAAGGCAAGTATAACTCCTAAATCGTTGTCCGCCGTCGACAACTGATAGGTTCTATTTTTCTCGCTGATCACCTTGGCGCGCATGATGTCGCCCGTTTTACATACGTCGAACATTGTCTCAACATAGCGTGGACTCGCTTCGGAAACGTGTAAAACGCCAGAAAAGAAGCCTGTGAGGGCTTTTTCTCCAATTTTAAATATGCGCAACGTAGACCTCTTGCCCTGCACATCTGACACTTGACCTGTGACAATGCTTCCCATTCGAGGGACGCTAGCCGCATGCATTAAGGGATACACTGAAACCTTCTTGTTTAGCATGTCCAAAAGCGCGCATCCGACGATTTTAGAATACACTACGCCTTGTTCAGTGTAGGTTCCGGGTCCAGGCGTGAATTCTTCGATGACGCCCAGCCGTTCGCCTGGCACAACGAACTGTCCGCTTTTCTTTTTATCTTCATCCATGCGCCTTTCCTTCTATTCTGTATAGGTCGACTTTAACGTCATGCTTCCTCTTAGTGTGGAATCCGAACAGCCTCGGAATCTCCATCTCCATAGGGAATATGCCCGAAACTCTTCCTCCATGCTTATCGATAAACCTTTTTATAAACTCTCGGTTGCTGCCTCCGCTTTTATGAAGCGAATAAATTGTGCATCCCAACTCTAAGGCTTTCTTGATGAACTTTCTATCGGCTCTTCTCCTCTGAACGCCGAAGGGAGGATTCTGCAAAACCGTGTCGAAGCATCCCCGTAAAACATCTATGTCAGCTACAATCCAGTCGGTAATTTTCTTTATCTTCATCCTTTCAGCGTTTTTTAAAGCCGCTTTTATGGCTGATTTGTCTATGTCGACGCCGATCGTTCCCTTCGCTCCAAGAATGATTGCTCCAATAGCCAGTCTTCCCGTGCCGCAGCCCAAATCCACAACTGTTTTTCCAATTACGTCATCGTAAACATAAGCTGCTATATAGAGGATTTCCGCAGCGGTCGCCGGAGAAATCGTATATTGTTCAAGGTGAGCCTTAGGCGTCGGATGGGGTTCAACCTTTAAAAGCGCCTTTTCTAAATCTATTTTCCGAACCAGCCTTCTCTGCATAGTTCCTCCCAGCTTTTTTCCCCAAGCATAACAAGTGCCTCATTGAGGGTAAGGACTGGTTTTCGGAATTTTGATGCGTCGTCTAAGGAAATTCGGGGACATGCGGCATTTACGAAGGCGTCTAGGCTTGGAAACTCCATGAGAGCTTCGGGTGTTACTTCCCTAAGCGCAAGTAAGGTAACTTCTCTGCCACTTTTCTTTAGTTTTTCCTTAATTTCTAAGGCTTCTTTAACCCTCTTTTGCCTGCTCTTTAAACCTATTAATACGCCGAATTTTTTTGCCTTTTTTGCTTCGGAGATGCTTGTCCATCTCTGTTTAATTATTCTTTGAGCTTCTTTGTCAATGTAATAGGCTCTATTCTCATATGGGTCGGCGACAACTGTCGGCTTCCCCGTGGCCAATGCTACTCCGACGGCGTGAAACTTGCCGCCTCCAACGAAAAGGAAGGATTCCGCTTCTTTTGAAACTGATTTGGCGGTGCTGTAGTCGCAGCCGATTACCTGTCCAGCATATTTCACGAGCCCTCTCGCTTTGCCAATAACGACTTTTTTCCCCGCATTATGGAGCAGATTCTCTGCTTCATTTAGCGTATGAACATGTTGGACTGTTGTAACCAAGCCGATGGTTTTCCAACGTTTTAGAAGCGGCATCGCCTTCTTTACGGCAGTTTTGACATCAACCCTCGCCTTAGCTTCGATGTAGATTATTGGCACTCGTTCCATTTGCATCATTTCGCTATGACCAAAGTGAATGATCAAGTCCACGCCGAGGGCTTCAGCGTCGAGTATTGCTAGGTCACAGGCGCCGTAACATGGATCAGCTGAAACAATCGCCGTTGCTCCAGCCTCTTCGGCGACTGTTGCCAAACGTGGTCCCTCAGCCTTTAACCCCTCAGGAAGCTGAATAAGAACTCGTTTAGCGCCTCTTCTGGCTATTTCATCTCTTAACCGATTCTCCTCGAGGTCGAAGGTTTCAATGCCCACGGTTCAACGCCATACAAAATAACGTGGAGAAAGCTTATTTACCTTAATCTAATTCGTAGAGAAAAGTCCTATCTGGATCAAAATGGAAGTTGATGGTCAAAATTTGGGGTTTGAGGGTTTGCGGATGTTTGGGATGTCGAGGTCAGGGTCTTCTGCTATGCCTTGTCCTGTTAATTTTTCGACTGTGATTCGCTGTTCCACGCTTGCGACGTGTTTTCGGGCTGCCACAACTGCGTCGGGATTAACTGAAATGCTGTCGATTCCGCTTCGAACGAGAAATTCTCTGTATTCTGGATAGACACTAGGCGCCTGGCCACATATGCTTACGGTTTTTCCGTCTCGGTGGGCGAGTTGAATTAGGAGTCTAATGGCTCTTTTAACCGCTAGGTCTCTTTCATCGAATAGATTCGCCATAGTTTCGTTGTCCCTGTCGCATCCTAGAATTGTCATTGTTAAATCGTTACTGCCAATGCTGTAGCCGTCCACGTACTTGTTAAACTTGTCGGCGACGAGGCAGTTGCTTGGCACTTCAGCCATAAGCCAAACTTGGAAGTCGGGGCCTCGATGAAGACCTTCTTCCTCGAAGATTTTATTGATTTTCTCCATTTCTTCTACTCTTCTGCAGAAGGGAACCATGACCCAGAGGTTTTTGAGTCCGAATTCCTCTCTTACCTTCTTTACTGCCCTCACCTCAAGTTTGAAGGCTTCGACATATTTTGGGTCATAGTACCTTGACGCTCCTCTCCACCCCATGAGGGCTGAGGGCTCCACTGGCTCATACTTTTCTCCGCCCTTAAGCTGCCTATATTCCGAGGATTTAAAGTCGCTGAAGCGCATGACCACGGGTCTAGGATAGAAAGCGGCGCACACTTTGCGGAAGGCCTCTGCCAGTTTATCAACGACTTTTTCAGGATGCCCAGTTTCAATCAAGTATAAAGGATGCTCGCCTATTTCGCTTGCCCAAACGAATTCTTGTCTGAGGAGGCCGACACCGTCGGCTGGCAACGCCGCTACTTTTTCCGCAATTTCAGGTTCGCCGAGGTTAACGTAAATTTTTGTGCCTGTGATGGGGTAGGATTCAGCTGCTGCAATTGTCACCGTGGTTGCCGCCGCAGCCTCTTCTTTTTTAACCGCCTCTTCGAGGATGCCTTCGTAGACAACGCCTGTTTTCGCATCCACCGTGTATTCTTGCCCTGATTTTATGGTTTTAGTCGCATTTCCAGTCCCTACGATGCACGGGATGCCTAATTCCCTTGAAACTATTGCGGCGTGGCATGTCATGCCTCCATCGTTGGTGACTATGGCTCCTGCGACGCGCATGTATGGGACCCAGTCGGGGTTAGTCATGCCAGTTACGAGGATGTCTCCTTTTGTGACAAGTTTGGCGGCGTCTTCTGTGGATAGAGCTACTTTGGCTTTTCCAGCATATATGCCTGGGCTGGCTGGCAAGCCTTTTACTACGACTACTCTTTCAGTTGTGCGTGCCGGCGGCTTGGGGGCTTCGGGTTTAACCGTGGGTGCAGCTTTTAGGCTCCAAACTGTTTCGGGTCTAGACTGAACGATGAAGACGTTTTCGGGGAAGGGAATGTCTCGGTCTATGGACCATTCGATGTCTTGGGGTCTTCCTCCATAGTGTTTCTCAATGTGCTTTACGAGTTCGGCGATTTTTACGATTTCTTTATCATTTAGGCACGGCTGATTCTGCCTTTCAGCGGGCACTTCTGCGTGAACCGTCTTGCCTGTTTTCGGGTCTCGAATGTACTCAACTGTTTTTTTGGCGATTTTCTTGTCGACGATTTTAAGTGTTTCTTTGTCCACTATGTAATCGTCTGGAGTGACTGAGCCAGATACGACGGATTCGCCGAGTCCCCAATTTCCTTCAATAACGATTTGGCTGGGGTCACCTATCACTGGGTTAATGGAGAAAGCGACGCCAGCCGCTTTGGCGTTAACCATTTTTTGGACGCCTACGCTGATTAGGACGTTCTCGTGTCTGAAGCCCTTCTGCGTTCGGTAGAAAATGGCTCTAGGCGTAAACAGGCTTGACCAACATTTTATGGTTTTGTCAATTAGGTCTTCGGTTCCTCTCACATTTAGGTAGGTTTCCTGCTGTCCAGCGAAGGAGGCGTCGGGCAGGTCTTCGGCTGTGGCGCTCGAACGTACAGCTACGAAAACTTGTGACGAGCCCGCTAATTTACTGAGTTCCTTGTAAGCCCCTTGGATGGCGTTTTTTATTTCCAGCGGCATAGGAGTCGATTCTATTATCTTTCGAACTTTCTTGGAAGCTTCCTCGTATTGCTGGGGATTATTAACGTCTGTAACAGTCTCCTTAATAGTGCTGTAGATTTTTTCAGCTATGCCAGTTTCGGTGATGAAACGCTTGTAGGCGTAGGCGGTGATGGCGAAGCCTGGCGGGACGGGTATCCCTGCCTGAGTCATTTCTCCGAGATTCGCATTCTTTCCCCCAACGAATGGAATGTCCTCTTTACTCAGTTCATTAAACCAGAGGACAAGCGCTTTCGACGCATCTTTTTTGATCTTTTTCGGGGAACTCAACGCATTTACCTCCTGTTCAGTCCATAACTTTTTCAACTTTTATTCGACAGGGTATAGGAAATTTGTCCGCTCCAAGTTTTAAAGCTTGTTTTGCAACTTCGAGTCCGTCCTCATTTACGCCCACGGCTATAAGCGACTGATCTACTTTCACTCGTGCAGCGGCGCCTGTGGGTTTGCCGAAGGCTCCTCTCATTCCGTCCTGTAGGCGGTCCGCGTGCGCTCCGAAAATCATTTTATTTTCTCTAAGAATATGATGTGGATATGGCAAGACCTTTAGGAAATAATTGTCTCCTAGTTTAATGGAGAGGTGCCGGTTCACGGCTGTGCGTGCGGCTTCCAGCGCGTTGTGGCGAACTTGAGCCTCTTTCTGGGCGACTAAATAAACTTGATATTGGAAGTTTTCCTTAGGCTTTCCCATTGTGAACTTGGATATTTTCGGCGGAGGAGAGCCTCTAATGTACTCTTTCCTAGTGTAAGGCTTTCCCTCAGCCTTTCTGTAGCAATGAGGCTTCATGGCTCATCCTTCCCTTCAGCATACAAAATATGGTGATATTTAAAGCCTTTTGTTAGGTTTGCCTTCTCAAAATCTAGTTAGGTTAGCCTTTTATTTTTCAGCCAAATTTTCTTTAGGCTTTCGAAATCGGGAAAAGCCTTCTTTAAGATGGGAATGTACATGTTAACTTCGTCTTCAGTCATGTATTGAAACTGGTATTCGCCAATGTACGGCGACGGATTTCCGATTCTAGTTATGAATTCGATGTGCATTAGGGGCTCTCCCCTTTTAATGGTGATGGGCGCCCTCTCATTGCTCAAATTGACAAGCTCTAGGGCTAGCCTTCCGATCCATCCGCTGTGGACCTTGGCGGCATTAAGGAAAGATAGGCCAGCGCGCCCGAATCGGCTTTTAGCCGTTAAGTGAGCCACGTAATTCGGAGGGGTGAAAACGATTTCCTCCGAAATCAGATTGCGGTGCTCCAAGTATTGCAGAGTCACGTCTTCTTTAACCGTTAAGACGTAGCTGTCTCCGTCTAAAAGGCTTGAATCGTAGGGATGAATCACCTTATACTTTTTGATTAATTCGACCAATTTGTCTTTTCCTAGGATGCACATTTTATATGTTGCCTCTTTTGTGTTTTCTAGGATTAGTGAGGTTTTTGTGTTATATAATTTGTGTGTGTGCAACGGCGCATAGCCCCTCTATTTGGAGCCAAATATGTTTTTTATGTGGGTTTGTCGTTATGTGTGTGTCTTGAGAAGCGGTGGGCATTAATACTATAAATTTGATAGGATTTGGTTTTATTTTTTGGGTGGTGTTAGTTTTAAGCCGAGGTTTTTTAGTC
>JBBIVD010000018.1:0-11604 GCA_037439925.1 Candidatus Bathyarchaeota archaeon | reverse complement strand
TTGCCAAGTAACCCCCGAACTTTAAAGCAGCCAAAAGCCTATCATCCAATGGTGGCTTTATAATCTCCACGGATGCTTGCGGATTCGGATTCGGGTTTATTGATTGATGTTCCTTCTCAACTTTTTTGCCCCACGGAGTTTTTGAAATAATCAAGCCAGCGGTGACAGCAGTGGTAATAGATGCTATAATGCGTACACCAGCCAGTTCCCATGATAAGATTTCGCCAGTTAGTAAAATCGTCAGGATGTTTGCGGCTGGCGCCATTAAAAGGAAGGCTATTGCTGGACCGATTCCGGCGCCTGTGTAGAGTATGCCAGCGAATAATGGAACCATTGTGCATGAGCAAACGGTGAAGAATGGAGCAATTGCGACTCCTAGGGCGTAGCCCGTAACCTTGCTGCTGCCCATGTATTTGTTGATAATGTCTTTTGGTATGAACTCGTAGACGAGCCCCGCGGCGACGAAGGCGAAGAGTAGGCATGTCCAACCGTGACTGAAATAATCGGCGAGATAGACTAGAGGTATTTGCCAAAGGGCTAGTCCTTGAAGGCTTGCGGGCGTCGATGTTGGAGCGAGGGAATAAGCCTTAATCCTCGAATAAATTAGCGCCCCTATGACTGCCACTATGAAGGCCAACATTAAACTAGTGCGTAAAAGCCTTATGGTCTTATTCATTTGATTGACTCCCTTAGTATGGTTTCAACAGCTAATTCGTCGGGTATCCAGCCCGTGGTCTTGAGGACTCCGTTTACTGCCAACGCCGGGGAAAGGATTAGACCGTATTTTCCGAGTATTTCCCTAGACATTATGTCCGCCTTCTTTATTTCCACCTCTATTCCTTCTCCTTTCAGCTTTAGGGCCACTTTTTCCACGATCCGCTTCAATTCAGTGCATCTGTGGCAAGGAGGATTTGGCCCAATTACCTCGGCTACTAACTTTTTCACATGATCACCTTCTTGGCTTGCGGCGTGAACATGATGTTATCCACAGCATCCACCTGAGCTGCCTGAACCCGACAATAGGCGGTTCTCAGCGAACACTTTACGCCAACAGTCTGGGCAAATTCCGATATAGCCTAAGTCCTTATGGTTAGCGTACAGTAAGCTAACGCCATCTTTTCCGCAAATTTTGCATTTCCCCATTTATGATCCCTCAAAGCAAATACATATCGATAAATTTAAATATTTCGATTTAAATTTTTCTCGGTCGAGGAGGAGGCTGAAATATGGGCGAAAAACCGAGGTTTATAATGTGCTTCTGCACGGGCGAATGCCCTGGCTTCTCGAAGATGGAACTATGGAAACTCATTAACTTTGTCAGAAATGAGCTTGACGTGGAATATGCCATAGTCCATCCGCAGCTCTGCGTTGATGATGGAGACAATTTCTGGAGAGACTATCTTAGAGAGGGGGCGAAGAATATAATTTACATTGTTGGTGGTTGCGATCCTAGGATGCAGATAAAGATGTTTAAGGACGCGTTTAGGGATAAGGGTCTCGACATAGAAAAGCAGCTTGTTTCACTCGACCTTAGGAATATGGAGACGCCTGAAGCCATGAAGAAGGTGGCAGAAGCCGTCGAAAAGTTGGGAAGTGGAAAAAGTGAGTGAGCAACAAACTTACCTCGGATTTCCTCGAAGAGAAATAGAATGGTATCCAAAAATCGATTACAACTTGTGCACCAATTGCGGCATATGCGTAAAGTCGTGTGAACACAACGTTTACGCAAAAGAAAACGACAAGGTGATGGTCGTTCAACCATATAACTGCCTAGTCGGCTGCGAATCATGTAAATACAAATGCCCTGTTAACGCGATTAATTTTCCCTCAAGGCAAGAATTGAAGCAGATGCTAAGGGAACTGAGGAAGAAATATGGATACAGATAATTGGCAATTAGTGAAGAAGAAATGAGTTCTTCGGTTCAAATCTTCCTTTCCTTGTTGGAGAACCCTTTACTTAGGTCTTATATTCGATTTTTAGGCAAAGACTGTCTTAAATGTGGCAAAAGTTACCTGGAAGCCGCCTTAGATGACTTTGCGGGCAATCAGGACTCTCATCATTCCCTTATCCGAAGTGTGTCTTCTGGGGTTGTTAATCTAGCCGTCTTTTTGGGTTGCAAGGCCTTCAATGTAGACATGAGCCAGACACGGGAAGCTATGAGAATCTCGTACCTCAAGAAGGGCCTATTCAACGTTCTGAAGGGGATAGAAAAATACGGTGTAACAAGGCCCCAGCGCGTACCAGCTCCTTTCCTAGTGGTTTGGAACTACACTAACGCCTGCAACCTGAAGTGCAAGCACTGTTACCAGCGCGCGGATAAGCCGACCCCAGACGAGCTATCAACCGAAGAGAGGCTGAAGGTCATCGATCAGCTTGACAAGGCCAGCGTTGCCACCATCGCTTTCTCAGGTGGAGAACCGCTGATGCGAAAGGACTTCTTCAAGGTAGCTAAATATGCAGCGGACAAAGGAATGTACATCTCAGTTGCCACTAACGGAACGCTATTGACAAAGCAAGCGGTAGAGAAGCTGAAGGAGGCGGGGGTCGCCTACGTAGAGATAAGTATAGACGGTGCGAGACGGGAAACTCACGAAGTCTTTCGAGGAGTAAGCGGTTGCTTCGACAAGACTCTTAGAGGCATCAAAAACTCAGTTGAAGGAGGACTATACACTTGTATCGCCACGACCGCTGTAAAGCACAACCTCTACGAAATCCCCGACATTCTAGAGCTTGGCAAGAATCTGGGGGTTAAGCGAATCATCGTCTTCAACTTCATACCTACGGGCCGTGGCGAAACCATAGCCGACCTCGATTTATCTCCCACCCAGCGGGAACAACTGCTCAAGTACCTCTACAGTGAACTCGTGAAGGGCGAAATTGAGGCGCTATGCACCGCTCCGCAATATGCAAGGGTGTGTTTGCAACAATCCCTTGCAACTAAGCGAGACGTATTGGCACCGACGCATTTTGCCGTTGCAGACTTTCACGGTCAAACCAAACACCTGGCTGACTTCTTGGGAGGATGCGGCGCTGGAAGGCTCTACTGTGCCCTTCAGCCCAACGGATTGGTTACGCCGTGCGTCTTCATGCCCATCGTCGTCGGAGACCTCAGAACACAGAGCATCCACGACATATGGTTTCACTCAAAGGTTATGAGCGATCTAAGAGATCGTGAAAAACTGAAGGGAAGATGTGGGAGATGCCCCTACAAATATGTGTGCGGCGGGTGCCGAGCCAGAGCCTTAGCCTATTACCATGACTACCTAGCTCCTGACCCAGGTTGCATTCGCGAACTTGAGGAGCCAAGTTCACTCTTACATGAGGTCAAGATGGGAAAGTAGTCTACCAGCAAGATGGATTAAAAAATGGGTGACAGAATGGTCACGGTCAAAATTGCCACGGATAAATGTACTGGTTGCGGTACATGCGTCGATGTTTGTCCAACCGCCGTATTTGAGCTTCAAGAAAGTGAGCGAAAGAAAATTTCGAAAGTGGTCGCTGAGGAAAATTGTTTTGTGTGCCGAGCCTGTGAGTTAAAGTGCCCCGAAAGAGCAATTGAGATTATTGGTTATGAGATTAGGAAGGTTGATCCTCCTCCAGAGTATCCTCCTGAGGAAGGTCGCTATCTTAGGGGAAACGATTACTCGCCTGTTGCAGTTGTAGCCATACTTGACACTTACGACTTTAAAATTCCTCCCGAGTTGCTGAAGCTTGTGGAAGTAGCAGTGGAAAGCGGCGCTGCTCTCGCTGGAACATTGCAGACGGAAAACATAGGCATTGAGAAGATCGTCGCCAACGTGGTGGCTAATCCGAACATCCGTTACATAGTTCTCTGTTGGAGGGAATCCCATGGTCATCTTCCAGCAGACGCACTCATAAATTTAGTGAAGAACGGCGTCGCTAAGGACAAGAGGCGAACTATTATAGGTGCGAGAGCGCCGACGCCGTACCTTCCAAACATTTCCATGGAGGCAATAGAACGGTTCAGAAAGCAGGTCACCATTGTTAATCTCATCTCAGAGGATGATCCCAAAAGGGGCATGGACCCAGAAAACGTTAAAAAAGCCGTCTGGGCGTGCATCCAAGAGAAACCTACGGAGTTCATGGGTTATACCCTATATGATCCCGGCGCCTGGCCAGAACCGCCCATATGCCAGAAAATAACTGTGAAGATAACTGAGCCGTGGCGGCCTGAACTAAGTGAGAAAGAAGCAGAAGTCATTGAAAAAATAAAGACGGCCGCCAGCGAAAGGGGCTCAAAGGAAAAAAGAGAAGAAATTGAGGAAGACGAGAAGCTGCTTGAATTTCTAGGGATAAAGAGGAAAGAACTTCCTAAGGAAGATTAGGTCTCTATGGGAAAGAAGAAAAAGGCGAAAAAGGAAAGCTGGAAAGAAAGACAGCGTCGCATTGCTTTAAAGTATCAAAGAGCCTTAGAAGCCGCACGCATAGCCGTTCAAAGGGAAATTGAGGAAAGACGCAAAGGCAGATCGCGTACACGCGCCCGCAAGATTTTTGTTGCAATCGGCGTAATCGCTCTGATCCTAATCGTTTATGGTGTTTGGCAGTCTATGCCACATACGCAACCTTCCACGGAACCCCCAGTTATCAACCCGACGAAGCCTCAGGAAAATCCGCCCCCAACGGCTACGGCGCCGGACTTCTCTCTAAGGGACATTAACGGCACCCGATTTTCCCTCAGCAATTACAACGGAAGAGTAATCGCCATCCATTTCATGGCCGTGGGCTGCCACGGGCAAATCTATTCTATAAATGATAATCAACTTAAACAACTGAAAAATGTTTGCAATAGTTATTGTGGCAATAAACCCTTTTCTGTCATTACTGTTGCAGTGGCTACGTGTCCAAGCAGCGACCTCGCACAAATCCGTGAAACCTATGGTATCACATGGTTCTTAGGGAACGACTACGACGACGGGAAAATGGACATAGTCGAAGCCTACGCAGCATACTCAATCAACGATGGAACAATTGTTCTCATAGACAAAACATTTCACGTAGCCCAAACATACAACGAGGAAATAACTGCCTCTGCGTTATCTTCAAAAATTAGTCAACTTTTAGGAGTTTGATGGAAAGTGTTCGAAGAATTTATAGGACTATTTCTGTTAGGAATTGCAACTTTTCTTTCACCATGCTCCATCACCCTCATATCGGTGTACCTAACATACGCCGTAGGCGTCAGCAAAAGCATACATAAAGGATTCGTAATCGGCTGTAGCTTCACTTTAGCCATGTGCCTCGTTTTCTTCTTTCTCGGATACGCTTTGAAAGCCCTCATCCCCGTAGACCCAGCGAGCTACAGATTCTTCTTCGGTCTCGCAGGCATCCTTCTCATACTCTTTGGAATCAACAACCTAGGCTTATTCAAGAAAATACAAATAAAAAGCAACATTAGCAGTTCTTTCACCGAAAGAATAAATGCTCTGAAGCTAAGTGCCCTAACGCGTTTCTCAAAATATAATTATGCGGTGGGCGCGTTTCTGTTCGGAATCGTAATCGCTTTCGCCTTAGGCCCATGCTCCTTATCCTTAGTTTTACCAGCTATACTGCTAACCATGTTTAGTGCTTCGACGCCTTATCATGGCGGCCTTTTACTTTTCACTTTTGGTCTAGGCCACGCTTTACCAGTCCTTTTTTTAAGCGTACTGTTAGCGACTGTACGTAAGGCGGCGACTCAAAAAACCGCTAAAGCTGGCGAGTGGTTGACAAAAGTTTTTGGAATAGCCTTTATTATAATCGGCATAGTCATGATTGGTTACATGCTTGGAGGCTGGTGAAAAATGAAGAGAAATAAAGTGAGAGTCGAAGTTTTTGTGCCTTTAGGCTTATGTGTCTGCGATTTCGCACCGTTCATGGAAAAAGTTGGACACGTAACATCGAAGTTTAAAGACATGGTAGAAGTTCAAATGAAGTCAACTAAGTCGCCAGAGGCATCAAAATATGGAATCCAAGAAATATGCGTCATAGTGGATGGAAAAACCAAGCTTTCATTAGATTTTGACGAGAAAGAACTCGAAGACGCCATTTTACGAGCACAATTATCCCTCAGCGGAGACCTAGAAACATGAAAAAGGTTCTTTTTGTTTGCGTTGAGAATGCTGGTGAAAGTTCATGGTTAAGCATCTTGTAATTGTGGATTCGAACAAATGCGTCGGTTGCCAACTTTGCATGCTTGCATGCACGAGCAGATTCGGTTATGCAGGGCTAAATAAAAGCGCGATTGGAGTTAGGTCGTTAGGCGGTTTTGAAAGAGGCTTCACTGTCGTTGTGTGCAGATCATGCGAGGATCCTCCATGCGCCAGAGTATGCCCAGTCGATGCCCTAACTGTGAAAGAGGGCGGCGGAGTGACCTTAAATCCAAATAAATGCATAGGATGCGGACATTGCTTTGACGCATGCGACATAGGGGCTGTTATGTGGGATCCAGAACGAATGAAACCCATAATATGCGTTGACTGCGGCTATTGCGTGAACTTCTGCCCCCACAAGGTTCTCGCCCTAGAGGAGGTTAAACACGATGGCAGAATGGGCTAGAACCCTCTCAAGAGTCCTTTACATAGACCTTACAAGAAAAATATACTGGATAGACGAAAAAACAGACATTTTTGACGAGTGGATAGGAGGAATAGGCGTCGCTACTCAGCTATATGAGGAAGAAGTTACGAAAAAAGCAGATCCCTTAGGTCCGGAAAACGTAGCAATATTTGCCGTCGGCCCTCTAACAGGCGTGTATCCAATGGCCTCAAAGACCGTTGCTGCGTTCAAGTCGCCCTTAAACGGATACTTCGCTGAATCCCATGTTGGAGGCAGATCTGCGTCGGCGATTAGGTATGCTGGATACGGAGCCATAGTGATAAAAGGGAGTAGCGACAGACCGATCTACCTTGTCGTAGACTGCGAAAAAGCAAGGTTCAGAGATGCAGGCGCCCTCTGGGGAATGGGCAGCATGGCTGCAGGAAGAGTCCTAAGGGAGGTCACCGAAGGCGCCGGGTTTAGAACTATAATGAGGATAGGCAAAGCTGGAGAAAGGCTAGTTAGGTATGCTTCAGTCACAACAGAGACGTATAGGCATTTTGGCCGCATGGGCTTGGGAGCGGTCTTCGGGTCTAAGAAGCTTAAGGCTTTAGTCATTTTGGGAAGAGGCGATTTCAAAATTCCAAACATGAAAGCGTACAGAGAGGCTTACGGGAACCTTTGGGAACTAGCTGTAAAATCTCCCGTTACAAGGAAGTATCATGATCTTGGAACATCTGAGAACGTTTTACCATTGAACGAGATTGGCGCGCTTCCAACCAGAAACTTCTCTTTAGGGAAGTTTGAAGATGCAAGTGAGATAAGCGGCGAGGAATTTGCGAGAAACGTCCTTGCGAGGAGAGTGGCCTGTAGCATGTGTCCAGTCGCATGTATACATTTGGCAACGATAAGGGAGGAGTATGAAGATGAGAAATACTTTTACAAAACAGAATTCGTGTCCTATGACTATGAGCCCATATACGCCCTAGGAAGCAACCTCGGCGTAAGCGACAGATTCGGTTTACTCAAGGTTTTCCACGCCGTCGAAGCCGAGGGAATTGACGCCATCTCGATAGGAGTTATCCTAGCGTGGGCAACGGAAGCCTCAGAAAGAGGATTGATCAGCCAAAAAGAAACTATTGTTCCGTTAAAATGGGGAGATTGGAAAAACTATATGGAGGCAATTCATTACGTAACGGAGCAGCCTAACGAATTCTACAGGACTGCGGCTCAAGGAGTCGAAGCACTTGCCTCAAAATACGGCGGCAGAGACTTCGCATTATCCTTCAACCGTGTAGAGCCAGCGGGCTACCACACTGGCCCCCTCTTCATCGCATCACTCATAACGGGATCGAGGCACTCCCACCTCGATGCGGGAGCATATTCCATGGACCAAAAAATTCTTTCGTCTGAAGGGCTTCCAGAACCCTCGAAGGCGGCAGCCATAATAATGGAAGAGGAAGCATGGAGACAAGTTCTCAACTCACTAGTGGTATGCCTTTTCGCTAGAGGATTATACAGCAAAGAAAACGTGTTAAGAGCGTTAAATACCCTGGAATACGGCGTTAGTGAAGACGACATAATGAATCTCGGCTGGAAAATCTATGCAACGAAACAGAGAGTAAAGGTCAACGAGGGATTTAACCCTTCTAATGTTAAGGTTCCAAATAGGCTCCTCGAAACTCCAACTCCGCTTGGGAAGGTCAGCGAGCAGTACGTAGAAGAGATAATCAAGGAAATATCTGGAAGAATAAGAAGAGTCAATGATTAACATACATCAAGCGAATGCAAATTTATCTGTTCATTGAAGCCGTTTTGGAAGTATTTTTTCGTGGAGCTTTATCCCCACGAACAGGAAGGCAACGGAAAAAACTATGAGAACTATAAAATCTAGTGCAGGGGAATAGTAGCTCTTACCGTTTATGCAGTACCTCGCCAAGTCTGTAAAATACGTCAAGGGGGAGCATGAAGCGACAATTCTGCCCCATCCCGGCATCTCCTCAACTGGAATGAATACGCCGCTGATAAAAACCAGAGGAAACTTGACCATGGAAGAGAGCATCATAACCGTGGCAGGTATGTCCGTCGGCGGGTAAACGGACAATAGAATACTGAAGGATGCGAAGCAGAAGGACGCCAATACCATGCTGAAGCCCAAAATCACGGGATGAACTACCTTGATGCCCAAGAATAAGCCGATAACGACCGGAAAAATTGAAATAGCGATTCCGTAAAGGAAGGAAGCCAACACGTCTCCAAGGAAAAGAGCCCACACCGAAACTGGAGCTGATACAACCCTCTCTAAGGTTCTAGCCCTAGTTTCCCATGGCATAATCGCCGGCGCAACGGAAGCTGCAGTGAAGAAAACTGTCATCCCTAAAAGTCCTGGCATAAGGGCGCCTACTGTCAGGTCTCTGCCAATAGAAAAGGAAAGGAATAGGAAAAAGGGTATCATAAGCCCTAAGATGACGACCATACCCTTAAAATAGTATATACGCACGTTCTTTTTCACAATTGCAAATGAACGCTTAAGCTGCTCCCAATAGGAATTAGGCTCAATCATGCTGGTTAACCTCCATGGGGCTCTCCTTAACAAGTTTAATGAAAACGTCTTCCAAGGAAGGCGCGAATGTGCTCATGCTAACAATCTTAAGATTATTTGAACGCGCGAAATCCGTTATGTATGGTATTACGGCGCCAGGGTCGGAAGTATATAATTTCACCTTATCCCCTGTCTTTACGACTTCTAGGACGGCTGGAATAGTAGACAGCGACTTCGAGTTTATGGGCTTATCAAAGCTGACCTCAACAGATTGCAAGCCGCTGCTCCTTGCCCTAAGCCGCTCCGGAGTATCCACAGCGATGATTTTCCCACGGTTTATGATGGCAACTCTGTCGCATAACTGATTAGCTTCATCCATATTGTGGGTCGTGAGAAAAATAGTAACGCCTTCCCTGTTTAGGTCTCGAATCATGTCTTTGATGATTCGGGCGCTTTCAACGTCAAGTCCAGACGTCGGTTCGTCAAGGAAGAGAACATGCGGCTCGTTTATCAAAGCCATACATAGTATTAGCCTTTGTTTCATTCCCTTGGAAAAGCCCTTAACCAACTGTTTTCTCCTATCGTAAAGGCCGAAATCTTTCAGAAGGCTCTCTGCCCGTTGATGCCTCTTCTTCTTTGGGACTCCGTAAAGCTCCCCAATGAACATCAGGTTATCCCAAGCTGAAAGGTCCACGTACGCATTCGACATTTCTGGAACAATACCCATGATCTGCTTAGCTTTTATGGACTCCCTCTGGATGTCGTGGCCCATCACCTTAGCGATGCCGTCGTCAGGTCGAATGACGCCCGTCAGCATTCTCACCGTTGTAGTTTTTCCAGCTCCATTCGGACCTAAAAAACCAAAAATCTCACCGCATTTAACCTGAAAACTAATATGGTCTACGGCTAAAAGCTCACCATAACGCTTCGTTAGATTTGAAACTTCAATTGCGTATTCTCTAAGCATAATTCAACACCAAAGTTCAGCTAACAGTTTATTTCTGTAGCAGATCGATTCTAACCTCTCTAATTTTTAACCGCCAAACTTTTTCAGGTGCGCCTCCTCCCGCTTCCCTGTATTCGGCTAATTCAATAATGCCCGCTTCCTCAAGTTCCGAGAGGTGGTAATAGAGACTAGACTTTGACAGTTCTTCTCCAGCTTCTTTTAGGGTCTCATAAATCTCGCTGCTGCTTTTTGCTTTGTCTCCGATTGAGCTAATGATCATCCACCTCGTTGGACAGTGCAATGCTCTGAAGTATTTCTGAAATTCACGAAGCCCTCTAAGACCATAGCCCCCGCATTTATCGTCACACATAGCTCTACCTCATTAATCTCTAATTGTAATATTACAAAAAATATTGTAATATTTAAAGTTTCTCTAATAATACTATAAAAATTGGTAAAAAGCTTATGGAATAAGGAGTCTGAAGTCCGTTGAATCTCTGTTTTATAAGTGTTTTTTAAGGGTTTCTTCTAGGGGTTTGCGTCCAACTGCGCCGACGATTTTTTCGACGGGGCGCCCATTTTTGAATATTATGAATAGCGGTATGCTCATGACTTGGTAGCGGCTGGCGATTTCAGGATTTTCATCCACGTTCAGCTTTGCGAAAACCGCCTTACCAGCATATTGGCTCGCTAACTCCTCTACTACGGGCGCCATCATTCTACATGGCATGCACCATTCAGCCCAGAAATCTACTAAAACAGGCGTTTTGGAATCTTTAAGCGTTTCGTCAAAGTTTGAAGCGTTCAGCCTTATCACACCTTTCGCCTCTTCGTTTCGACTCATCAATTCCTTCAATTTTTTCATGCGGATTCTCTGGAGTTCCTCGTCTTCCTCCTCCGCCGTAAAGACACTCTCCTAAAGCCCTATCATATCTAAAGTTTCGATTTTCAATTAATAAATTATCGCTGGAGAGGGTTATGTAATTTCAGGCTACGTATACGTTTCTTTCTGGCGGTTTCGGTCTGCTGGGTCGCCTAGATTCGCCACATTTCTTGCAGCTTTGCTCACAAAGGTTGAGGTATGCCTCTTCGCTTTCATTAATTGCTTCAGCAGCCTTAGCGCATAGTTCACTAGGCTCCTCGCAGCCCGCTTCCTTACATAATTTAGAGATGAAGCTGCAGCATTCTTGGATGTCTTCTTTGTTGAATGCCACTCTATTAGAGCGAACGAGGAGGCAGAGCTCTCTGGCTAACACGCATGTTCTGATGAATTTAAAGCGGTCGAGAACTTGCTCCCGCATTCTCTGACGGGTCAGTTCTAACGCCATGTTCGCCACCTTCCCCTAAGTGTCCTCGCTCATTTATATACTTTAGGAATAAGAAAGGTGGAATCCGTTTCACTTAAAGCCTTGTGTGTAATAAAGTGAAGTAGACGGCTCCTCTGTTCACCTCGATATTTCTATGTGAACTTTCTCGTCTCCTTTTATTGAGACTCCCTTCAAAGAGGAAACCATGCCTAAAACGGCGTTACAGATAATCCTTGACACAAATGGTTGAATTGGAATTTCGGTAGCATTAATT
>JBBIVD010000017.1:4384-11643 GCA_037439925.1 Candidatus Bathyarchaeota archaeon | reverse complement strand
GCAGCCTTACAGAGCAGGACAAAAGCATACAAAACCGAACTCGTAGCCATGGAAGCCAAAAGTTAGAACAAATTACCGAAAAAAGAATGAACGCCCAACAAACTGAGAACAATGTATATTAAAATTGCAATGCCACATATTATGAGGAGATTTCTCGGCGATAAAGGAGAAAAACTCGGAGACTCTTCACTCTCACTCTTAATCTCATACTCCTTAATCCCCTCGGTAGTCGCATCAATCTGCACAACAGCCGTTTTATTTTTTATTTTAATCTCTGCGACGTACCTTTCCCCCTGAAGAGAAACCTTCTCAGGTCTGAGGTCACGTTTATTCCCCAGCCTCTTCAAAAAATCGAGCGCTATCAATGTAACCCGCTCAGCATCGGGATTTTTAGCCTTTTCAGTTGCAGCCGACGCTTTACCGCTCGAATCAGCCGACATTCAGTTCAGTCACCATCTCATCGCTAAATTCACAAAAAGCATTTAAAAGAAAGAGTGCGTATCACAGAACAACTTATACTAAATTACCGATTACCTACGTTTTCTGATGAAAACAACCGCCGCCAAAACTGGCGTAACAACTCCGAAGGGAACAATAATGTAAAGCTTATATCGGTTTATCCAAGTGTCGTTCACAAGTAGGGATTCCGAATCGCTTTGAGCCCCACACCGTAAATCGTCGCCACTGAACCTCGCCTGAATAAGCCATGTTCCCACAGCGTCTGGCTGAAAAACAAAAGTGAAATTTCCATCCGAACCCGTGTAAACAGTCCGTGTAAAATTCGACCCATCAGGCTTCGCGAACATCAGCGTTACAGTCAAGTTTTCAAAGACGGGCTCAACGAATCCAGTTACCGTAACGTTCTCTCCAATCGTTATCCCTTCATTTCCCAAATAGCAAATTATCGACATCGAGGCTTTTTCAACAGTAAAATTCTCGTAGCCAGCGAAAGCCTCGAAACAAGTTTCATTCCCAAGCCAGTACGCCAGCACCGTCCACGATCCAACCCTATTCGGCGTGTAAACATCCTCGAAAAAACCGCTGGAATCCGCTGAAACATGCCTAGCCACCGTAAAATTACTGCACGTGTAATTTAAAGTCACCGTGGCTCCACCGTGCGAAACTAAACCAGAAACGTTTATGCTCTCGCCGCCGAGAATAGCATGCTTCGACAAGGAGAAGTTCATGACGGTTGGATTCTTTACCACGTAACTGCCCTCTATTTCGGTCTTATAATTGGCTACGTCAAACGCCGTAACTTTATATTGGACCCTGGTTCCCGCAGGCTGCCTAGGCACTATTCCAATATACGTTTGATTTTGCGACGGAACCATCTCGATGGAATTCCAAGTCGCCCAATCATCCACCGTATAGTTTAATATAACCTCCTTTAAGCCTGATCCAACGTCAGCCACATAAGCCTTTATCGAAGTCTCATTGTTTGGATACGCCCTATCTATTGGATTCTGGATCTCCAAAACAGGGGTTTCAAAGTCGGTTTTAACAGTGAAGTTTACGACGCCGACGCCGTGTTCGGCTATAAAGACAAGGTGATAGAGAACATTGCCTTCTTCGGGAGAAGTATAGTTAATTAGCATGTCTTGCCCTGGATACTCGCAGCTCGCGAAGGCGTCCGTATGCCTAAATCCTTCGCTGTCTAGGTTATAGCCTCCGTAAATGCCTGAGCGTAAGCCGTAGAGTCCAGGCTCCCAAGCTAGGGGCATGCCGTTTAAGAGGACCCCCATACTCTTCGAGGGATTCGCCATAATATATAGCCGAGCCTCATACATGTCGAGAGTATCAGGCACCTCAATGGCTACTTCTATATGTTCACTCGTAGTATTGAACTCGTACGCCCAACTTGTGTTTTCCACAGGCTTATCATTCACCTTACCCTCAAGATAACGCTGATACCACCTATTACAATCGATGTGTTCAATCAGCATAAAGGTGGCTTCATTCGAGGCTTGACTCTCCCTCGGATCGTTTTTTATGAGAAAACTGTAGTTGCCAGAGTATTTTGGAGTGAAAAACGGCTGATCCACAGTTGTGCCCAAATGTTCAGGCAGTCCCGCCGCTTCAGTGTGGTATCCTTCAAGTTCTCCAAGAGGGTTATAAACGAAAATGTCGTAATCCGTTTTATTGGACTCGGGGCTATAGTCAATCCATTCTCCATAACAGTATACATGGTAAGTGCAGTTTTCATTTAGAGCGTAAACGTAAGTCCAATTGGCGCCAATGGGAATCTGACTCGCATTTATCTTCACTGGACTAACTGGCTTACTTATGTAAGTCCAATTTCCCAGAGTGTAAGGAACCGAAGGCTGTCCTGAAACCTTTACGATTACTGTATGCGGCGCTTGCACCATTAACAAAAAGAAAAGTGCGAACAATAGAAAATTTGATGCTTTAGGGTAATTTATACGCATTCGTTGTTTCCTTCTTTGTCGTTACAAAAAATAAGTTTAACAGTTAAACATATAAATGTTGCTTAAACCAAATAAAAAACATTCCACCCGCAATTCAACAGTCTACAAAAGCTTTTAACTACAAGAAAACATTACATTGGTGAATTAAGGACTATAATTACGGGCTAGATTCTCCCATTTCAAGAATTCTCGGCGGATAATATGTTGGATCCACCCTTTTGAAATCGGTTATCTTCAGCAAGTTCTCGTCGTGGGTAGCTATCGTATCTGTTTTCCATTTCAACATAGCAGCCAAGATTGTTGCGTCTCTGCCCCCGATCCCATATTTATAGTAACGTTCAAAGGCATGCATGCCAACATGAAGTAATTCTCCATCCAAAGGCGCCACTGTCATGTTTCTCAACGTGACCATGTTTAGCACATAACCATAAACGAGCTCCGACGGCAGTTGCGCCCTTCTTCGGAGATTATGAACAACTTCCATAACAATAACTGTGTTAACCAATATCTCTTCTGAGTCAATGATGCCCTTTTGATTTTTCTCTCCCTCTAACCAAAGACGCACGTTTTTATGCTCCGGAGCTTTAGCATCACAGTTATAAATCCATATCATAGAGTCTATGGCTATCATTTCCCTTTTCCCGCATACTAGAAAAGCTTCTCGAACCCTATTGGCTTATCCCTTACTTTAGCGATTTCCTCAGCCAGCCTCTTCGAGGCTCCTTTAAATTCTTTAGCTGTCGCCGTCTTGCAAACTATTAGATGATCCTCCTCAAGGATGAGCGCAACCTCTCCATCCAGATCAAGCTTCTCTCTGTACTCGGCAGGTATGGTCAGCCTCCCCTTTTTATCTAACTTAGCCCTTTCCATAAACCTAACCTATTTCCCACCATGTGGGAAAAACTATATAAAGCTTACGCCCCTTTGAGCATTTTATGAGGGCAACGCATAATCAATTATAAACCTCGCATCATTATAGTTTAGTTGGGCTTCAGCAAGCGTCCCTCACGATCAATTTCCCTTCGTCGAATTCTCGTCGTGGAAATGGAAACATGGTTCTCTGCTGGAACCATTCGGATAACAACAATACTTAATGGCGGCAGCCCCTTGGCTATTCGCTTTTTATTGATTTCGTGGGCGCGGGGCTCAGTTTCCTCGCTTACAACTATTGCGTCGAGGCTGGTATTCGACAAGGTTGGTCCGTAGGGATCATGCAGAGGAATTATCTCAGCTCGGCTCAAAACGCCATGCTTCCTTAAAAAATCTTCCAATTCTTTTAGGCGTTCCTCATAGGTTGCAACTTCATGGGGCTTCCTCAACTCCCTCGCAAACTCATCAGTGCACAAGCCGATTAAAACATAGTTTCCAACTTCGAAGGCTTTCAGGAGCAGGGCTCGGTGACCCCTATGAAACTCGTCGAAGGTCCCGCCGACAGCCACCATATCAAACTTTTTCTTCAAAGCTTGTTTGTCACCTTACTAGCCTTGCGCCTTGAAAGTCTATTTTTGCCACGAGAACGTTCTCACGTGGCAGAATCTCCTCAAAAGCCTTTACCACACTTTTCACCTTATCGGCTTCAACGAGAGCGTGGACAGCCTCGCCCACCATGTTCTGCGCTGCACCTATGGCTCCGGCCTTCTCCGCAGCCTCAATGAGCTCTTGAACCTTACTCGAGATCAGCCCAGTGTTCACAGCGAACTCCTTACTTGAGCGCATGAAGTTTTCGAGGGACGGATCGGCGAGAATCCTGTTTAAGGTTCTCCGCCCCCAAACATTTATAATCGCTCTTTTCTCCATAGATGAGAGCATCTCTTTAGTCGATATAGGCCGGTAAACACCTGCGACTATTAGATGATTAGAAGGAACTGGGATGCGGTCAATGAGAGCGTAGCCCGGAGCGCCCGGCTCAACTGTGATTATGCACCCTCCCAGCATTACTGGACCGACTGTTCCTAAGCCTGTTCGACATTTTATCTCTGCCGCATGTGCTATTTGACCAAGCTGGTTATATGTAAGATTGATACCCAACACTTTGCTCATCGCTAAGGCTGCGCTCACGGCGCCAGCTGCGCTCGATCCGAAACCTGCTCCAATCGGCACTTCTACACTATGCCTAACGGTAACGTCAAAGTATGCAGAGGTTTTCTCGAGTAACGTTTCAACTACAGCATTCGTTGTTTCAGCCTCTGGCGCAGGCTTTCCATTTATAAAAATTTGATCATCTGATTCGATAATGTTAACCTCAGTTAAAACGCCTTTATCAATAACAAAGCCTCCGCCCCTAGCACCTCCACGTAACACGTCTTGAATCAAAGTCCCATCAGAGGTTCTGTCACAGATTTCAAAAAAACTTGAAATTCCGCCTGGGCAGAATGCCTGCGCCCTCATTGTCACGTGTTACCTGCCCTTACCCTTCTCTTTGTCTAGACTTAAAGCAGGAAAGGCCCTATAACAGGCTTTCAGAATCGGGGGACCTAACGCTATCAAAAATGGTATTTCAGTGGTAAACGTCCATATTAGCCACATAAAGGCAGCGTACAAAGGCAGTTGGTAACCCCAGCCGAGGGGCAACACGAAAAATTGACTATATGTCCAAACGCCAAAACCCACAATGGTGCTTCCTATGCCTAAACCTATAACTGATGCAATTCCATAGGTTTTCCATTCGGGCCAGAAATGTCCGGCAACAATCATTAGCAGATAGCTTCCAACACACGCGCCAGCAAAAAGAAGCGTACTTTCAATAGGTGACAGTCCAGTATAGGCGTACAATGTTTCAGCAGGTAAAAACACCATCATCAAATATATGATTATGCCTACGATTATGCTTCCAATGCCTAAAAATAAAAGCGTTTTTCTCCAACTCAATTCTTTCCTTGAAATATAGCCGACCAGATAAAAGCACACGAAGTTTGCGGGCACCCCGACAGTTATGCTAAGAATTGGATCGTGATGAATTAACACATCGCTGATGAATATGCCTATTGCGGCGCCGATTCCTCCGACTAATGGCCCGAAAAGCACAGCAAAGGCTCCCGGAATAACGACTTCTGGCCAAAATCTGACAACTCCGACTCCTGGGGTGTAAATGGGAATTACAGAATGTAACACGTATCCGATGGACGCATAAAGGGCGGCGCAAATACCACTCATGGCAACTTCCAAC
Organism: Candidatus Bathyarchaeota archaeon; assembly: GCA_037439925.1. Taxonomy (GTDB): domain Archaea; phylum Thermoproteota; class Bathyarchaeia; order Bathyarchaeales; family Bathyarchaeaceae; genus JBBIVD01. The sequence goes on along the minus strand of JBBIVD010000017.1, from coordinate 6,048 downwards.
GACCTCAAATTTATCAACCTCTTCTGGCACCTATAGTTTGTTTTTATGGTTTCCTATGGTTAAATAAGAATTTTGTAGGAATTCTTTAAACATCTTTAAATAAACAGCCTCCTATTTTCTGCTTTATTGTGAGTACACATCGTAAAGTTTAAGGGTTTGGTGGTGTTTTCCAGTTAATCTATCTGAAGTGTGAGGTTGTGTGTTTGAGCGCGGAGATGATTTTAGAGGAGAGGAAGGCTCAGGAGCTTATTAGGCTTAGGGGTTATAGGCTTTTAAAGAGGGAGGAGCAGAAGGGCGTCGTCAGCTTCGTGGCTGAAATGCCGAGGGAAGGCAAAAAAGTTGTTGTTTGGTGTGTGCCCGCCCAGGCGACTGTTGGCGTTCGATTCGTGAATCAGCTCAAAAAAATTATGGAGACTGAAAAAGCCGAGAAGGGAATTCTGATTGCTGGCGACCGTTACAGTTATTCGGCTAAAGTTCTTGCGAAGAAGAGGGGAATAGAGCTGATACCGAGGTTTTTCCCAGCTTTCAACATCTTCGATCATGTGCTCGTTCCGAAACACGAAATCCTCACGCCGAAGGAGAAAGAGGAAGTATTGGCTCAATATCGGGTGCAGCCCCATCAGCTGCCTTGGATTAGGGCTTCGGATCCCGCTGTTAGGGCGATCGGCGCTAAGCCTGGCGATATAGTAAGAATAATTAGGGATAGCCCAACTGCTGGGAAATATGTTTCTTATAGATACGTTCTTTAGGCTGAGCCTACGCTCCTTCTTTTGCGATCATCACTTCAGTCGCCTTAATCACGGCTTCCACGCGGTCTCCAGCCTTTATGCCTAGTTCTTCAACTGCCTCTCTAGATATGAGGGCTGTTACAACTGATGGCGTGTCTATTTCAATCTTCACTTTAGCCGTGACCCTTTCCTTCTCCACCTCTTTGACAACGCCGCTAAGCCGATTTCGAGCGCTAATTTTCAATCCAACCGCCTCCCAGTGCTCTTCATCACCTAAAACCTCGCCTACATAACCCTCAACCCGTCTGTATTCCCTCAGCAATTTTTCGCCCAACCCAGTTAGTTTCGCACTGCCTCCGCCGCCTCTCCCGCCCTTCTGCCTCTGAACAACTGGTTTCCGTAATGTTCTCTCCATCTTTGACAGGTAATTCCACACGTAACGATAGGACATGCCCAATTTCTCAGCCGCTTTAAAAATGGAACTCTCTTCCTTAATAGCCTGAAGGATTGAGGCTCCGCCCTTCCCGAGGACGGGTTCTCCCTTATACTCAAGCCAAATTTTGCATGAGGGCTTATGTCTCTTCATAATTCTCACGATACTTTCGTTCGTTATGCTTATAAGGTTATAACGTCGATGTGTTCACCTAAACATAACGGTGACGAATAAATGAAGTCTATTTCCTTTCTGAAAAAGCACCGAAAAATCGCTTTAGTTCTTTCAACCATCGTCCTAATTGCTTCATTGTACGCTTATTATAGTGGCTACATTTTTGCGACGTACCTTCATGTTTTTCATGCAGGCAGCTTAACCGTGCCATTCGACAAGTTTGCGAAGGAGTACATGAGTTTAAATTCGAGGGTTAGGGTGATAAACGAGCCCTACGGCAGCCTCGACGCAGTTAGGCAAGTCACTGAATTGCACAGACCGGGCGATGT
>JBBIVD010000017.1:0-4326 GCA_037439925.1 Candidatus Bathyarchaeota archaeon | reverse complement strand
TACGCCGATTGGTACATTATCTTTGCTAGAAACGAGATGGTCATAGCCTATGGGGGTCATAGTAAATATAGGGACGAAATCAACGAAAACAATTGGTACGCTATTCTCAATCGTTCAGACGTTAACTTTGGAAGGGCAGACCCTGATGCGGACCCATGCGGCTACAGAACCTTAATGGTTTGGAAGCTAGCAGAAAAACACTATAACAACTCAAAAATATACGAAAGCCTTAAAAATAGGTGCCCCGTGCCGACGAGACCGAAGGAATCAGAGCTCCTAGCCCTAATTGAAACTCGGCAATTGGACTATGCCTTCCTATACTTGTCATTGGCAGTTCAGCACCAACTTGATTATGTAAAGTTGCCCGACGAGATAAACCTAGGAAACGTTAATCATACCTCTTTTTATGCTCAGGTTGACGTGTCCCTTTCGGACGGAACAATAAAACGTGGTGAACCAATTATGTATGCGGTTACCATACCCAAAAACTCCAAAAATAAAAGCTTAGCCGTAGACTTCGTTAAGTTAATGCTTTCAGAGAAGGGGCGGAACGAGTTTAACGAATGTGGACAATCTCCGATATCACCAGCATTAACTAATAATAAGTCTGCTGTGCCGTCGGTTCTTCAACCATACGTGATTGAGAGGTGGAATTAACTTTGAAACCAGCGAAACGTTTTTTGGGCATAAGAGCTTCGGGTTCGATGATGTTTATTTTTGGCTTTTTGGGCGCAATACTTTCCCTCTTCATCATATTGCCCATCATCAACACGTGCCTGCAAGTTTCCCCAGAGGTTTTAATGAAAACCGCCATGGACCAGGAAGTTCAAGGAGCCATATTTATGTCCCTTTTCAGTGCGACCATAACGACTTGTATAGCCTTCGGAGTGCCCTTAGCCTACGTCTTGGCGCGCGCCAAGTTTTTCGGAAAGAACTTCGTGGACGCCGTCATTGACGTTCCGATTCTCCTTCCTCACACGGTTGCAGGCGTCGCCCTCTTGTCCCTTTTCGGTCCTTACGCGCCTGTTACCGACAATCTTTTGGGCATAGTCATCGCTCAACTTTTTGTCAGTGCGCCTTTCCTCATTAGAGCCTCGAGAGAATCCTTCGAGTTGATTGACCCAAGCCTAGAAAGAGCGGCTAGGACTCTCGGCGCAACACAGTTCTCAGCCTTTCTAAAGGTGACTCTTCCATTGGCTTCCCGCGGGATATTAACTGGATGCGTTTTAGCGTGGGCTAGGGCTATAAGCGAATTTGGGGCAGTCATAATCCTTACTTATTATCCTTTTACGGCTCCAGTCCTAATATGGAAAAGGTTTGTGGGAGAAGGACTAAATGCAGCCAGACCCATCGCCGTGCTACTCATATTCGTTACGTTTCTAACCTTTATTTTTCTGAAATTTCTGCGGGCTCGACCCGTTAAAATTTTTTCGAGGACTTAAGATGCTTCGCGTCGAGGGTGTTTCAAAAACTTGGGGCGCCTTCTCCTTAAAGGACATAAACTTCGAGGTAAAAGACGGAGAATATTTCGTAATTTTAGGTCCAACAGGAGCTGGAAAAACGCTTTTACTCGAAACCATAGCGGGTTTAAATTACCCTGACTCCGGAGATATTTGGCTAAATGACAAAAAAATCACAGGTCTTCCCCCAGAAAAAAGAAACATAGGTTTCGTTTTCCAGGATTATGCTCTTTTCCCCCACATGACTGTTTGGGAAAACGTTTCCTTTGGATTAGAGACGAGGGGCATCCCTCTTGCAGACAGAATTCCCCGTGTTAACAGAGCCCTAGAGCTGACGGGTCTTAAGGAACTTTCAGGAATGTATCCTGAGACGCTAAGCGGGGGTGAGCAGCAGAGAACAGCCTTAGCCAGAGCGCTTGTCACTGAGCCTTCGTTATTTTTGTTAGACGAGCCCCTAAGCGCCTTGGATGTCAATACTCAAGAAGCCCTGAGACAAGAGTTAAAGAGAATTCATGAAAAACTCGGAGTCACAACTATTCACGTTACCCACGACCATACAGAGGCTATGATACTAGCCGATCGGATAGGCGTTATGAGCGATGGAGAAATAGTTCAAATTGGGACTCCTGACGAGATTTTTCGTAAGCCCTTGTCTGAATTTGTAGCAAACTTTGTTGGTTTCGAAAACGTGTTTAAAGGCTTCTCCAAAATTGAAAATGGAATTGCAAAAATAGACATAGGCGAAATCCGAGTTGAAGCCGTAACCGATAGACAGGGCCAAGTAAAAGTTTGCGTTCGACCTGAAGACATTTTGGTCTCTAAAAAGGCGTTTAAGTCTAGTGCAAGGAATCTCTTTAAAGGAAAAGTGATTGAGATTTCCGAAAGGGGCCCGCTGGTTAAGCTAAGAGTTGCTGCTGGAGTGAACTTCGTGGTTTTAATAACAAGAAGGTCTCTTCTAGATATGGGGCTCACAACGGGTTCAGAGGTTTATCTCTCCTTTAAGACATCGTCGGTCCACGTTTTTTAACCTCTGAAAAGTTCAAAACTATGTTACGTATGAGGGGGCTGATGGGCGTTCAACAGTACCCGTAATGTCGACGCTTGCGGTTATGAAGCGGAGGGGACTTTTTCCCATATTAATAAGGGTGTGAACTTTTTCTGGCGGAATGTATATCACGTCTCCCGCACCGACGAGTTTCGCTTCATCGCCTATCCTCATTTCTCCATCGCCCTCCAATATGTAATAGACTTCTTCTATGTCCTTGTGAACATGGGGAGTAACCGCCGCCTCCTTATCGAGGATTGTGTCCCAAATTCCAAGAAACCGAACTGTGCCGTCCTCGACTCCAAGATTCTCATGAATTTTCTTCACAATCATACGGGAAACACCACTTGCCAGTGAATAACTTTAGAATAACATGTCTAAAAGGTTTATTAAAGGCGTTTGAAAAAGGTCGGCGTCAATATTAAGGATCCGAAGATGATTAACTTTCAGATTTTTGTTTCTGCAACTCGTAAAGGATGATGAGGGCTTCCCCCAAGGGTATGCCCAGCTTTATTTTCAGGTCTTCCGCCGTCGCTTCAGGCTGCTCATGGAGAACCACGTCTCTAACATATGCCTTATGATGAGGATACATGACCATGGCGTGAACAGTTTCAACGAGGATGGGCCACAATGGGTTACTCACGTAGTCTTCTAAATTCATAAAATGTCGCCTTCTTTCCGCCTCTGTTTCGGCTAGTTAAAATTGAGCCGAAAGTTATTTATATGTCTTATAAGGACAAGCGGAAAGGTGACTAAGGCATGAAGAAAACGCCTAGTTTTGTCGCGCTTTGCTTCGTCGTGGCCACTCTGATTTCGATGTCAGTGATTAGTCCAGCCCAAGCGGACATAGATTCGTACAATTGGATTGGGGCAACGTATGAAGGCTACGATTCTTTCTATGGCAGATACGTAGTAGCCTACAAAGAAGGAATAAAAGCAACCCTCGTCGTATCTGTCCGCAATCATTTTGGATACAAGCTAAACGTCTCAGCTGTTAAGGTAGGCTTCGACTGGAACGTAAACTACAGTTCAACCGAATGTAACGAAAGCGCACCGCTCGTAATAGAACCACGCCAGTCCCATGCTTTCACTATCGAATTCACGGTTCCATCAACGGTTAACGTTTCCAACTTAGTTGTCCATAGATACACCATATTCGTAGAACACGTTAGCAGCATCACAGACCCAAAGAAAGTCGACCTCTTTGACACCGCGGAAGACAACAATTTCGCCGTTTACTCATCGACTCAAGCCGATGCTCAAACTTTGTACCAAGAACTAAACGCCATTTTCACCTTCACTCCGAATTTCACCAGTACAAGAGCCAGCGTTTTGTGGGCTGAAGCCAAAAGCGAGACATTGAAAGGATCGACGTACTATAGCCGCGGAAATTTCGTGAATGCCAAAACAGCGTTTGAATCCGCCCTCGACTCAGCCAACAAAGCGTTTTCAACTGAAAAAAATATGGGCAGAGCCCCAGAAATGACGTGGGCTTACGGATGGCTAATCATAAGCATCGGCGTAGTGCTCATCGGCGCTGGAGTGGCGATATACGGGCTTAAAAAACCAAAAGTTTAGACATAAACCATTTTCCCATTTTCTTTTTATTATTCTAAACTGGTTTAAAGAAGTATTTGGGCCATGTGGGCCACTGTGAAGGCATAGCCGTGTCGAAGTCTATTTCTAGGTTCATGCCAACCTTGATTTCCTCGGGCTTAATGTTCCATATCATGCCTGGCAGTTTAGGTCCATCCTCTAGTTTTACGATGCCCACGGCATATGGTGCTATGGATTCAAACTGTTTAGGCGGAACATGAATCA
>JBBIVD010000016.1:4532-11771 GCA_037439925.1 Candidatus Bathyarchaeota archaeon | reverse complement strand
AGAAGGTAAAGGGACCTAAATGCATTGGACAACTCTCACTCTTTTTATTTCATCGATTTTTTTCGCTTGTATTTTACTGTTCGATCTTAGGCATCGAGGGCTATCTTACTTCTTTCATATCCGCGATCTATTTTCCTTACTGTTTCTTCTATTCGTTTTCCTCGCTTTTTCAGCTATTGTTTTTACTGTTTATGAATCTCCAGAAACTGCAATAATTAGGGCTAAAACAGCCAACGCAGTCGCAGCGATGATGTGCCTTATATACGGTTTTTTGGCTGCTTCTCTCAGTCATTATAAAGAGGTAAAATCTAGCCGTGAAGTCATTTCAAAGTTCTTTTGGAAGGAACCGTGTCTGCCACTCGTAATTTATTGTTGCATTATTACCACTTGGATGCTTTTAACTTTGTTCGCCACCCCTTTTCAAGCGGTTCGTCTAACGAACTTATTAACAGGCGAAGTTGAGTACGCAACGATACATGGAACATGGTATAGAATTCTCTTATCAATCGTGTTAGCGGCGGTTCTCGCCTATCCATGCCTCATATTTTTTAGGCTGTCTAAACTGGTCACTGATAAAAAATTAAAGGAAGCGTTGGTGGCATTCGCTGTTTGCCTAGTACTCTTCGCTATTTCAACGCCTCTTCTTACTTTAATCAGACAATACGGATACTCAGAACTCGAACTAACTTATCTCTTACACACAGTAATTCTCGCAGCGCTTTGGTGCGCCTTCAAGAATCCAGTCGGGCTTCCAAAGTTTTTGGAGATAACTCATGCGTTTGCAGGGCGTCTAGGATTGAGGCACAACGAGTTGGTAGGCAAAAAAATTCTATTCGAATTCGACGCCGCATCAAACTATGAAAAGGCTATACGTGATTTCGTGCATGAAGGCCGAGCCAACGGCGAACCTGTCATAATATTTACACGTAAAAGCAGCGGACTCAACTCAAATCTCGCCGAACGAACAGGTCTCAAATTCTTCCATCTAACATCTCAAGTATCAGTTCCCAAAGCCACTACTTCTGAGAACGACATTCTACTGCCATCAAACGACACTTCACTACTGCTTGATACACTGAATAATACTGTGAAGACGCATCCTAACGGCAACGTAAACATAGTCTTCGACAACCTATCCGACCTAATTTTGTCCGTCGGCTTCGAAAAAACTTACAGTTTCACACAATACACTCTAGAGATACTAACATCGAGGAGAACTACGGCCATATTCCTGCTCAATTCGAGTGCACACGACCCCAAAATCTCATCAAGCATAAAAAACCTATTCAGCAACCAACTCTACCACGGAAAAGAAGGACTTCAAATAATTAAACTATCTCCACATAAAACACAACCCAGCCGCAACCAACACACACAACAGCAACAACTAATCAGCGCATAAGCGTTTCTCCACGTTTACACTAAACCGAAAATCAAATAAATAAGTGGACCGGGGGGGATTTGAACCCCCGACCTCCTGAGTGCAAGTCAGGCGTTCATGCCGAACTGAACTACCGGCCCGCATATCTACATAAGGCAGCAGAACGTCTATAAAAATTATTTATTGTTTTCAATAAGGAAATTAGAGCGTTGTGGGGCCGAGACCGGGATTTGAACCCGGGCGCCAGGCTCCACAGGCCTGTAGGCTTCCAGACTACCTCATCTCGGCCACTTTTAATGGTCTTTTCCTGACTCCGACTACCATTATGAAACTTTTAAGGGTTATTTTCGCTTGCGGAAGATTTTGTCGTCATCGTTGTATTCTTCGGTAAGATATTTAAAGCTGGCTTCTATTATGGCTATGGATTCTCCTACGTTGTGGGCAAAAATGTAGATGAAGCTGCCGTCGTCTTCTTTGAAGAATTTTCCGTCACAATTTAACCAAGAAGACCTAACTGATTTGATTAACAATGCATTTTTGATTGATGAAAAAGCGCCATTGAATTTAGCCAAGAGTTTTAACTTACAGTAAGAATTTATAGAAAGGACATAGAATTTTATATGGTGTTTACGGTTATGATGACGGGTATCGTTGGAAAGCCGAACACGGGCAAGTCTACTTTTTTCAGCGCCGCCACACTGGTTCCGGTGGAGATTGCAAATTATCCTTTCACTACTATTAAGCCCAATCGTGGAATAGGATACGTCCGAACCCCATGCGTATGCAGAGAATTCGGCGTGAAAGACAACCCTAAAAACTCAATTTGCCTAGACGGCGTAAGGCTAATACCCGTGGAGCTAATTGACTGCGCTGGACTTGTTCCCGGCGCATGGCAAGGAAGGGGGCTAGGAAACCAATTCCTAGACGAAATTAGGAAGGCAGACGCCCTCATCCACATAATCGACGCTGCTGGAGCAACGGACTCGGAGGGAAGAATATGCAAGCCTGGGTCGCACGATCCCGTAGAAGACGTGAAGTTCCTAGAAGTGGAAATGACCATGTGGCTAGCCCAAATAATGAGGAAGGACTGGCCCAAACTCGCTAGAACTGTTGAATCTGGCGCAAACGATTTACTTACAATCCTCGAGGAGCGGCTGAGCGGACTCGCCATAAAAAGGGCCCACATATTCGAGGCGATTAGAAAAACGGGCCTAAACGCGGAAAAACCCACAGAATGGAGCCAAGAAGACTTCACCAGATTCGTTGACGCCTTAAGGAAAATCTCTAAGCCTATGCTGATCGCCGCAAACAAAATCGACTTACCGCCAGCGGAGGAAAACCTTGAGAAACTGAAGGCACAAGGTTACATAGTTATTCCATGCTGCGCAGAAGCCGAACTAGCGCTAAGAAGAGCGGCAGAGAAGGAGCTCATTGACTATAAGCCTGGAGACAATGACTTCAAGGTTCTGAAGCCCGAGGGACTAACGGAAATTCAAAGTAAAGGCTTAGATACGATAAAGGAAAAAATTCTTAAGAAATTCGGGTCGGCAGGCGTCCAAGAAGCCATCAACGCATCCTTCTTTAAGCTCCTAGGCATGATCGTTGTTTATCCTGTGGAGGACATAGAGCACCTCAGCGACCATCAGGGCAGAGTGCTCCCAGACGCTTATCTGGTGCCCCACGGAACAACCGCACGCCAACTAGCCTACATGATTCACACAGACTTGGGCGAAGGCTTCATATACGCCATAGAAGCCAGAGAAAAACGGAGAATCGGCGAAGACCACGTGTTAAAAGACAGAGACGTAATCTCCATAATCAGCGCAAAAAAGAGAGCATAACCATCAGCAAAGAATCCTCAATCAACGAATTAATGAAATAATTATGACGCATACAATCAAAAGTTGTTTTCATTTGAAAGCCGGGAGGACCTGTTCCGCGAACATTCGAAGTGGCTTGAGTTCAATCATATCAGGAAAGCGTAACATAAAGTACGTCACTCCGACGTCCACAAACTCTTCGATTTTGCTAATGATCTGGTCTGGTGTTCCGACTAGGTTTCTCTCAATGAACTCCTTTGTTGGCGTGTCCTTCGGTTTGAACCTCCTGATTTTCTTCTCTACTTCGCCCTTGCTTTCTCCTATGATGGCATAATCTATGATGTGGGTCTTTTCTATTTCGTCTGGATTTCTGCCCACCGCGGCGCAGTGCGCCCTTAACACTCCGAGAATCTCCTTGTATTCCTTGGCTGTGGGGTATCCTCCAAAGTTGCAGCGGTCGGCGAATTTGGCTGTGATTCTAAGGGTTAGTTTTCTCCCCCTTCCTCCAATCAGAATTGGCGGATGAGGCTTTTGTATGGGTTTTGGGCTGTTGATGGCCTTTTCTATGGTGTAGTATTTGCCCTGAAAGCTGGGCACGTCTTCCGTCCACATCTTTTTAATTATTTGAACGGCTTCTCCAAGCTGCGCGATTCGAACCGAGGCTCTAGGAAAAGGTATGCCGTAGGCGCTATATTCTATGTTATACCAGCCGGCTCCTATTCCAAAGTTTAGTCTCCCCTTGCTTATGGCATCTAGCGTTGCCGATATTTTGGCTAAAACAGAGGGATGCCGATATGAGTTGCATGTTACCAGCGTGCCTAAACGTATCTTCTGGGTTATGGAGGCGAGAGCGCTCAGGGTGGTCCAGCTCTCAAAGCAGGGTTCAGTTGTCACTTCAGGATATGTGATAAAGTGGTCGTAAACCCAAATGGAGTCATACCCAAGCCTTTCGCATTCTAGAGCCACGCTTTTAATTGCGTCAAACTCCTTTCCTGGTTTCTCCCAACCAGCGAACTCACGCCTCCATCCCTGAGGAACGAAGCTTCCGAACCTTATCATGGAGCATCCTCTCCATTCTTTTACTCTCGTCATTTAATAAAGTCGGACGAAGTTATTGAAAATAATTCTCCCGAAAATCCCTGTGGTTCCAGCCCTATCTGCCACAAAATTTTTCTTCTTCCAAAATGTATTTTGATTCGGGGAACTTTTCTTGTCTGAGCCCGTTAGAATCATAGAGAAAAAGGCTATACCTGCAGGTGCAGTTATGCTTCAGGGTCTTCCTGACGTAGGTCTCGTCGGTCTCATCGCGACTGCTCACATAATATCTCAGCTCGATCTAGCCGAAATGGCGTATGTTGAATCTGATCTTCTTCCGCCCATTGTTGTGTTGCATGATGGGCTTCCCCACGCCCCCTTGAGGATTTTTGGAAAAAACAATTTGATTGCGCTGATTTCTGAGACGCCTATTCCTGCAAAGGCTGTTCAACCCATCATTCGAGCCATCGTTGAATGGAGCCAAACTAAAAAAGTGAAGATGACCGTATCCCTCGGAGGAATGCCAATACCAAACCGACAGGATATAGAGAAGCCAAAGGTATTCGGCGCAGCCTCAAACGCCTCCATACTGGACATGCTGCGGAAAAAGGGAATAGAAGTGCTAAAGGAAGGCTTCATGGTGGGTCCCCAGGCGCTCGTCATGCGGTACTGCGCTGAAAGAAACGTTCCAGCCGTAGCCCTTCTGGCTCAATCCTTCGATAATTATCCCGACCCTGAGGCGGCGGCTGAAACGATAAAGGAGCTTAACAAAATTGTTGATGTGCAGGTGAACGTTTCTGAGCTGATTGAGAAGGGGGAGGAAATTCGGTTGAGGGCTAGGGACATAATGAAACGCACGCAGCCCGAGCTAGCGAGAATGAGGAAATCCCAGGAATACGACCTTCCACTCTATGTTTAGGAGGCGCCCAAAATGCGTAAAGAGAGAAGAAGGCGATCCATTTTCGAGTTGATGGGCGACTACATGGAAGAATTCGACAGAATAATGGACGAAATGGTTGAATCAGCCTTTGAACGGCCGAGCTGGGATATTGAGTCCTCTTCCTTCGAGCCTCTATGCAACGTCTTCGTAGCCGCCGACGAAGTAATAGTCACAGCTGACCTTCCATACGCAAAGCCCGAAACCATCAAAATTGAAACAATAAGCGAAGACCTAATCGAAATCGCCGCAGAAATGAAATGTAAAAAATGCTTCGAAGACTTCGGAATAACCCATAGAAAAGGTGAATTCTCAAATTTCCGATGTCAAGTCCGCATCCCAGTGCCCGTTGACACAAAGCGAGCCAAAGCCAGCTTTAAGCGAGGCATCCTCGAGGTACGCCTACCGAGGAAGAAAGGTTACAGAATAAAGGTGGAGTAAATAGCGGTTTCTGAAGCCTCAGCGCTCATAAGCTCTTCATCTAGTCTGAGGGCTCTTCCAGCATCATCGGCTTCAATAAAAAATAGACTCTGCCATTAATGAACTTTTTCAAGTTTTTCTAGGGCTGCAGCAACGATTAGCGGAAAGGCGATTGTAGCGTCGCATATGACGGTTACCATTTTCCCCTCGGTTTTCACCTTGCTCCAGCTGATTGCCTCCTCTAAGGGGGCGCCGCTCAAGCCGCCGGGCTCAGGTCTGTCCATGGTGATTTGAACCGCATAGTCTACGCCTTCGCGGAAGGTGTTGGCGAACAAGGCGAAATGTTTTGGGCAGCCTCCGCCTAGTATGATTATGCCCACTTTCTTAGCTTCAAACACCTTGTCCATGAGCCTAGTTGTGTCTAGAAAAGGGTCTATCCTCAGCTTTTTGTCCTGTCCGAAAACCCATAAATGGAAGCCCGCTATGGAGTCCAGAAAGGCTGGGCATATGATAGGAACATTTTTTCTTGCCGCCGCGACGAGGATTGAATCAGAGTCCTCAATTTTTTTCCCAAACTCCAAGAGAAGCTCTGCGCATGAGATTCGCTGCCTTTTCTCCTCTGGAATGCCTTCTAACGTTTGGTAAATCCATTTTTCCAAATGCCTAAACGCCTCTTGCTCAATGTATATGTCGCCGATTCTGCCAATATTTTCAGCCTTAAGCCTCTTGTCCTCAGCCAAGAAAGTGCCTTGTAAGTGCTTATGACCTAACGCCTCCACCATATCATGCACTACATTAGCTCCAGTAGTTACAACTACATCCACGTGTCCTCGATCAATGAGGTCACTGATGATTTTCCTAAGCCCCCCTGGAACAAGCGCACCAGCTAAAGTCAAAAACACCGTACAGTCCGAATCGCCAAACATTTCGGCTACCAATTCAGCGGCTTTCCCAAGTTTCCCAGCTCCGAGCACGCCGCACTCACTCATTTCTCCAACAAGCTCGTTGACGCTCATTCCTGGGCGTATACGCATCTGCTTAACGTGTTTCAAGGTTTTTGCCTCAGTTACAATTAACAAAGAAGAGCGTGTTCATTAATTTAAAGAACCTTTTAGGGAATTTTGGAGGCTTAATTTAGCCCTTTACCCTCATTATTTTTGTTCTGCCCATCATTTGCCAATACTCGACTTCTATGCCTGAAGTGAGTTTCGACCTTAAATCCTCCTCTTCTGGCAGTGGCCCCTCGAACACTTCATATGTTTCAAGGTCCATCAATTGTACGGCTGTGGGCAAAATAGCTATGACTTGTCCGCTCCTTTTGTCGATGATGGGCACGTCAACTTGCGCGTCCACGGGTTTTACAAAGCTTCTTTTCACTCCGTCAAATATGCCTATGGCGACGACTCTCGCCTTAGCCGAACCGTGTTTTCCTGGCTTAGACTTTGCGTAGTCAATTATGCGGCATGGTTCACCCTCGACGATCACGAAGCTTCCGACCTTTAACTCTCCAACATCCATAGGCTTACTCATCTTCGGTCCCTTCAGCGTTTAGCAATTTTCTAGAACGAGCATCCTATAAGTCTTGCGTCACCTGAACCGTCAAAGTTTTTATTCTGTCCCCACTTATGCTTAGTTGCCACGAGTTA
>JBBIVD010000016.1:0-4517 GCA_037439925.1 Candidatus Bathyarchaeota archaeon | reverse complement strand
AGTGAACGAGGTAAGAGTTATCACCACTCAGGAGGGACAAAATGTTTAACGTTGTAGGTATCGTTGCGCGTCCAGACCGTAAAAAGGCGATGGAATACGCAGTAGAATTGCTGAAACATCTGGAAAGCAAGGGACTGAAAGTTTTCCTAGAGCCGAAGTTGGCTCAATACGCCAATAGGCAAAGTGAAGCCCTGCCGCTTGAAAACATGAAAGTAGACTGGATTATAACCATAGGCGGAGACGGCACCATCCTGAGAACTTGCCTTCTCATTCCTAAGCCTGAGCCGCCTATTTTGGCTATTAACATGGGCGTTCGAGGTTTTCTAACTGAAGTAACCCCGAAGGAAGGAATCGAAGCCATAAGCAAATGCCTAGATGGAAAGTTTACACTTGAGCGTTTCACAAAACTTGCTTCCTTTATAGGAGGGGAGAGGCTTCCAGATGCCTTAAATGAGGTCTTCGTCACGTCACGTGCTTTGGCTAAGACCCTCCATGCTAAGATATGGAAGGACGGAAAGCTGGTGGCAAAGTGTCGATCCGATGGAATAGTGGTGGCTTCTCAGGCTGGAGCAACTGGATATTCCTTGTCCGCTGGAGGACCAATATTAGACCCTGAGGTTAATGCCTTTGTGCTTACCCCAGTTTGCCCTATTTCAGCGTTTCATCCAGTAGTTTTTTCAGCCAAGTCCAAAGTGAGCATAGAGCTCCTTAAGCCTAAAAGTGCGACTATCGTCATAGATGGACATTATCAAACAGAATTAGGTAGTAAGAAGCCTCGCATAACCATCACGAAGTCTGAAAACGAATCCAAATTCATCCGCCTAAAAAGCGACTTCTACCGCCGACTAAAAGGAAGACTCCTTTTCTCCAGAGGGAAGGAACTCTGAAAACAAGGAAGAAAGAAAAAGTAATCGTCCTTGACACTTCAGCCTTCATCGCTGGCTTCGACCCTTTCTCGGTTGACGTTGAACAGTATTCTGTTCCCACAGTCGAGGATGAACTCGTCGCAAACTCGCTGCCTTGGGTGCGGTTTAGGGCTACGGTCGAAAGCGGAAAATTGAGGCTTAAGGCGCCGAAGGCTCATTTTCTCAGAAAAGTTAAAGAAGCCTCTAAAAAGGTTGGAGATGTGCTTTTCCTATCGGAAGTCGACATGCAGGTTTTAGCCCTAGCCCTTGAACAAAAGACTATGGGATATGATGTGTTAATCGTCACCGATGATTATTCCATTCAAAACGTGGCTAACCAAGTTGGCGTAGGCTTCGTTTCCCTCGCCACTTTTGGCATACGCTTTCGTTTAGATTGGATTTTATACTGTCCAGCATGCCACAGAAAATACCCTTCCGATTACAGACTTCGAATATGCGAAGTGTGCGGCATCGAACTCAAGAGAAAGCCCTTAAAAAAGACGCACATATAAAATTCAGCCATCAACTAAGCCATTAAAAGCTCGGAGGCAACATTTATAAAACATTTAAGCTTGTTTTCGTCAGAAGGAATAACTCCATGGTAGCCATTCTCGAAGTTCGGAGAGTTAAAAAGAGCTATCGTATGGGCAAAGTTGTTGTTCCAGCTTTGAGGGACGTAAATTTTAATGTTGAAAAAGGCGAATTCGTAGCTATTTTCGGGCCTTCTGGCAGTGGAAAATCAACTTTACTGCATTTAATGGGAGGACTAGACCGCCCCGACGAAGGAGAAATTTTAATTGACGGCTCTAATCTCCTCAAGTTAAGTGATGATGAACTGGCTGAGCTTCGTTTAAATAAGATAGGTTTCGTTTTTCAATTCTTCAACCTGCTGCCAAGGTTAACGGCTTTAATGAATGTGGAGTTGCCGCTGGCAATCGCTGACATTTCTGAAAAGGAAGCGTTAAACAAAGCTAAAGAAATGCTGAAACTCGTGGGCCTCGAGGCACGCATGAACCATAGACCTTCTGAGTTAAGCGGAGGAGAACAGCAACGTGTAGCCATAGCCAGAGCGTTAATTAACAGTCCGAAAATTGTTTTAGCCGACGAGCCTACGGGAAACCTCGACACGAAAACAGGCTGGGAAATAGTTCAATTAATGAAAAAGTTGAACAAAGAAAAAGGACAGACTTTCGTAGTTGTCACTCACGACCCGCACGTAGCGGAGGCTGCTGACCGAGTAATACAGATAAAAGACGGGCTAATCGAAGGAATAAAGGAGGCTCCGAGGGGAAAATGAAATGAGGTTAAGCAAAATTTTCGCTATGGCATGGGAAAACATGAAGCAACGAAAGCTTCGAACATCACTTACAACTCTAGGCGTTGTAATAGGAGTAACCGCAATAATAGGCTTAGCGTCCTTAGGTGAAGGATTCAGGCTGGAAATAAGAGACCGAATGCAGCAGGGATTCGAACTCGACAATTTAACGGTTATACCCGGAAGCCTTTTCGCAGGCTTATCGAGACAGCGGTTCACAGACGGTGACGTTCAACAAATCTCAAACACTTCGGGGGTTAAAGTTGCAACGGGCATCATGCAAGTTGGAAATGTAACCTTACGGAATGGAGATAAAACCGTTCAAGCTTTTGTCGCTGCGGCTGTCAACTTCACGGAGTTCAGTCAAATTTTTCGGGATAGATTCGTTTTCGAATCGGGTGAATTACCCGAAGCGAACAGAAACGACACCGTAATAATCGGATATAAAGTCAATTATCCAGTAGAAGACGAAAAAACGCCCTTCGCAGTTGCAAACGACAACATAACTCTAACTCTTGGAATTCCGCGGCAGGAACCGATTCTCCACTACGAAATAAAAAGTTACAACTTCACAGTCGCTGGGACTCTGCAGAAAAGGGGAACGCCTGGAATTACGAATTTTGATTATTGGGTTTTCATTCCGCTGGAAACTGCGAGGGAAATTTACGGCAGCAAAGAGTTGGATTTAATTTTCGTTAAGGTCTATAATCCAGAAGAATCGGAAAAAGTAGCTGAAGACATCGAAGGACTTTTTCCACCATTCAGAGTCACAATCCTCGTTCCTTTAACGTTCATTAGACAAGTCGACAACATTTTGGCTATTGTCCAACTGTTCCTTACGGCTATAGCGTCCATTTCGCTGCTCGTCGCCGGCATAGGCATAATGAACATAATGACGGTTTCCGTTATGGAGCGGACACGCGAAATTGGAATAATGAAGGCCATAGGCACAAAAAGCCGAACTGTCCTCGCTATGTTCCTAACTGAAGCCGTGCTCATAGGGATAATGGGCGGTTTAATCGGAATCTTTACTGGTTATGGACTCTCCTATTTTTTAGCCTACATACTTTCAGGTTCCATGCAGCCGCGGCATGGGCAAGACACTGTTTTCCAAACACCAGAAACCCAACGTATGGCTATAAATCCCATTTTCTCACTCGAATGGACAATAATAGCCTTCATTTTCGCAATAGCCATATGCATCATCTTCGGTTTATATCCAGCGAGGAAAGCAGCAAAACTAAATCCTGTCGAAGCCCTACGCTACGAGTAAAAATAAACGGTGCTGGGAAAGGGCAACCTCTCGGTCGCTATGCTCTTTTCCTCACTTTTACGAGATAGACAGCCGTAACTGCAATTCCAATTCCTGTTGCAATGATGCCTATGATCCACCAAGGGAAAGGCGTTTTATCAGTGATTTTAGTTCCTGCACCAGCTCCTAAACCTGCACCAGCCATTATTTTTTCTTTGAGTGTGTTGTCGGCTGGTTCGATTGTTGCGTTGTAGTAGTCTGTGCGGTTGAATACGTTTTCAGGCTGGTTTTCTTGGGCTGTGGCTCCGTTGAGTAGGAGGTTGTTGACGAGTTTGGAGTAGCCGCTTGCGGGGTCGTCGCCGTAATTGGTTAGTACTGCGTCTTTGTCTGTTCCTGCTTCGAAGATGTTAGCCTCAACGAGGAGTTGGCCGTACATGCATGTTGCCATGCCATAGCTGCCCCAGTGGTAGAGGTAGTTGTTGTAGGCGTCAACTTTCCCGAACCTTAATCGTGGGTGGCGTTCTCTGGTTCCGTTGAAGAAGTTGTGGTGGAGCGTAACTCGGATGGCGACGTCGCCTGTATCCTCTGGGCTGGCCCCTATCAGCATTGTCTTGTCGTGGTCGTGGAACTTGCACCAAGAGACGGTTACGTTTGTGGATGCCTCTGTGATGTCGACGCAGCCGTCGTACCAACGGGCGAACTCGCAGTGATGGATCCAGATGTCATGAGAACCGCCGTATATCCTTATCGCGTCGCCCTCTGCTTCTGACACTCCCTTTGCTGATTCGTAGAAAACTATGTTTGTCACGATAATGTTGGAGACTCCGCTGATTTTAAGGCCGTAGCCAGTGATTGTGATGTTTGCGCCGCGGCCGTCAATAGTCTTCTGCGATTTGACGTTGATCTGAGAAGTGAGATTGATGGTTCCGGATACGTCGAAGACAATCCAGAGCGGGTTATTGCTTTCAGCGGCTGTTCTCAGGCTGCCTGGCCCGCTGTTCGCGAGAGTGGTCACGTGATAGATTGAGCCGTCTAAGCCTCCGGT
>JBBIVD010000015.1:3979-11990 GCA_037439925.1 Candidatus Bathyarchaeota archaeon | reverse complement strand
ACCGCCGCCAGAACAGCCTCAGCAACCACCCGAACAACCACCGGAACAGCCGCCGGAGCAACCACCTGAACAGGCTCCATCCACATCAATCTTTGCGCAGTGGTGGTTCTGGGTACTGATTTGCGCTGCCATCGCAGGTTCAATCGCTGTCGTTTTTGTCCTTCGGGCGAAGAGCACAAAAGGTGCAAAGGCCTCTGCGGTTGCAGAGGCTAAAAGTGCCAAAACGCCTAGATGAGGGCACATTTCTTTTCATGTTGCCGTTTAAGTGGATTATAGCGGAGCCAAGCATAGGATGAAAATTGCAATAAGGGCGATGGTTGTCAGCTTTCTGCTTTTGGTGAGTTTTGACACGTCGTCTAATGGACCTGGATGCTGACCGAGAGATAACATGAGGGCGAATATTGCGAAAACGTAATATCCCAAGATGAATAGCATTGCGATGACTATGGCAGATAGAATCGAGCGCGCCCTAGGTCCTAATGAGCCTCGTGCAGCGTGTCCTCCGTCAAGCATGCCTGCTGGTATCAAGTTAAGCATGGTTACTATCATGCCAATCCATCCGGCTAAGGCGACTGGATGCAGTGTCACTAAGAGCGTAGTGGCGTTTGTCGGTTTTGGTGGAATTTTTAAGAATGTTATGGCGATTAGCCCATATATTATGGGCATGTAATTAGCGCCTTGAGGAACTCCTTCAACCCAGCTTAAATGGGATGCTTGTAACCCGATGATGGCAACAACGATTGAAACTATGAAGCCCACGATTGGTCCACTGGCGCCTAAGTCGAATAGAGCGTCTTTGTTTGGGGCTAGGGACTTCTGCTGGATTACGGCTCCGAATGTTCCGAATCCATATGGCGGTGGCGGGCCAGGAATAAAATAGGGTTGGGTGGCTTCGATGCCGTGGATTTTAGCAACGATTTTGTGACCCATTTCATGTGCGCCAAATATTGCCATAAGGGACGCCGCGAAGGTTATGGCTCCTAACATGGGGTTTTGCATATAGCCTTCCTCCACTAGTCCTAGGGAGACTATGTATCCGGCAATTAGGGTGGTCCCTAGGGTCACTAGGAATAGGGCTACGTTTATTTCTGGTTTACTGGGCTTAACTGGTGGCTTAGGCGCGACTTGCAGCACAGTTTTATCTTCTTTCCTTCTTAGGAGTGGAATGAAGCCTAGGGGTTCTAAGCGTTTAATCAGCCTCAGAAATGCCTTCTTTGAATCTTGCTTTAGCTTCAAATAGAAAGTTGGGATACCGTATTCTATGAGGCTGTCTTCCACTTCGAATTCAAGCTCCACTGCGTTGCGTATCTGTTCAAACTGGGTGAAAGACGACTCGAATGAGGATGAATCCGTTGAAACTGAGTTGCTCATGGCCGTTCGATATTGTTCTGCAATTAGCCCTATTAGAACGTTACGTTAGGCTTTAGCCTTCTGACGCCCAATGACCCTAGTCACAACTCAAACTTTTGCTTTGCCACTCCCGCTGTTTCTCTTTCTTCGGCGGTGATTTCAAAAAGCTTTTTTAACAGTTCTATGTCTTCGCTTGTCTGTTTTACTCCTCTTCTACTCATGGCTCTCCTTTGCGTTTCGATGACTGATTGAAGATATAGTTCCACGGGTTTTGCGCCTAGACTCTTCGCCCAAATGGTGAAGGAAGGAACGTCTTCAGTTACGAAGCCGTGCAAATGCGAAGCTAAGCCTATTTTTCTGCCCGTGTAAATATGGGTTCCAATGGATGTTTTAACATAATCGCCAATAAAGCATCCAACTTTCATTTGGCTCGTGTCCACTTTTTCCCCCCTAGTCATTACTTGCACATTTCCATAAGTGTTTTTTAAGTCTGAATTTGTAGTGGCGGCTCCAAGATTTACCCATTCGCCGATGTAAGCGTGTCCTATAAAGCCCGTGTGATACTTATTCGTATAGCCCTGAATAATTGTTTCTTCTAGCTCGCCGCCGACACGGCAAACATGCCCAATGTTGGAGCCTTCTCTTATTAGCCCTGTGGCAATTATTGTTTTGTTCCCAATGTAGGCTGGACCGCTGACCCTTGAGCCCGAATGCACAACTGTTTCTTCGCCTATGTAAATTGGGCCGTCCCTCGCATCTAACGTAACGTAAGCTTCGACGAAAGACCCTTTACCCACGTGCACGTTTTTTCTATCGCCATATATCGCGACTCTATCGTCTATTGTTCCCTCGCATTCTTTCATGCCCAATATCGAAAAATCTTCCCTGATCAGCTCGGCATTCTTGTTAACTAAATCCCATGGATAAGTCAATAAGGATAGGTTCGCCGCTTCGAGAAGCTTGCATTCTTTCGTTATTTTTTCTGATGTTTTGTCAATAAAGGGCTTTAGAAGTTCCTCTCCGTATTTACTAGCAACTTTTTCACTTAAATGGGCGAGGGCGATTCTACCGTTTTGTTTTACTGCGACATCTTTGTCAAGCTTTTTTCCGATTAGCTGTTTTACTTGCTTGTCTACGATGATGGTTCCATTAATTAATAGGACATCTTCGTCGATTAAGCTAGGATCGTTTACGGGATTTGAGACCCGCTTTTTGAGGGTAGGCGCCAAATAGTCCCTTGTAAACAGAAGGATTCTTGTTTCTGGATAAACTATTTGAACGCGTTCGAGGAAGGTGAACATTCCGCTTCTGCATTCGAAAACAGGCCTCGTGTAAGTTATGGGCAGAAAGTTTTCGTAGCTTTCGTCTTCGAACAGCGCCACAATCATTCTATCACGCCTTCCACGAATCATGCTAAATATTAAACGAAATATTAATTATCTTAAACGAAATAAAGCTTGTCTAAAGGCTGCCGCTCAACTAAACAGAAATTATGGGGCGTCGTTAATGGTTGAAATATTTGGTTGCGTTCTAAAGGAAGGCAACGCGGCGCCAGTTATTCACGCCGCCTTGAAAAGACTTGAGTATAAGGGCTATGACTCAGTTGGCGAGGCGACCGTCCACGAAAACAAGCTTTACGTAAAGAAGGATCAAGGCAAAATTGATGCTGTTCACGCACTATACAATTTAGATGACCTTCCAGGCCGAGTGGGCTTAGGCCACATAAGATGGGCTACACATGGGGCTCCTTTAAAGGTGAATGCTCACCCTCATGTTGACTGCAGTGAGCAAATCGCCGTTGTTCATAATGGAATTATTGAAAACTTTCTGGAGCTTAGGAACGAACTTGAAAGTCGCGGACATGTCTTCCAATCTAAGACTGACAGCGAGGTGATCCCCCACCTAATTGAAGAACGGCTGAAAGAGGGCTTAATCTTCAGTGAGGCAGTGCGAGAAGCCGCGAAGCGGTTAGACGGCTCATACGCTATGGCAGTCATTTCCGTTAAAGAGCCTAACAAAATCTTTTGTGCAAGAAATGAGAGTTCTCTGTTTGTTGGCATCGCCGAAAACGCTGTTTACTGCGCATCGGACGTTTCCTCTTTTCTTCCATTAACAAACAAGTCTGTCATAGTTGAAAATGGAGAACTCGCAATTCTAGGCGAGGGAGAACTTGAAATAAGAAAAATTGCTGACTGGAGCCTCACGTCAAGAAAACCTAAAATTATTGACTGGACGCCCGAGATGGCTGAAAAACATGGTTATCCACACTTTATGTTGAAGGAAATTCATGACCAACCGCTCAGCCTCAGAAACACGCTTAGACTGCAGGAACAATACCTAGAGCTTATGACCGCCTTTCTAGACCGCGCCAAAGAAGTCTTCCTCGTGGCTTGCGGAACCTCATACCACGCCTGCCTCGCAGCCTCATACATGTTTTCTAAATTGGCTTTTTTGCCGACCCACCCAGTTTTTGCATCGGAATTCATTGAACAGCAGGGAAAAGCCATCAACATTGACAGCACCATTCTCGCTGTGAGCCAGTCTGGAGAAACCGCTGATACGTTAGCCGCCGTGGAACACGCTAGGCTTCACGCCGCCACCATTTTAGGATTAACTAACGTTTTGGGTTCCACTCTAACTAGGGTTTCTCGAGTTTATATTTGCCCGCAGTCGGGTCCAGAAATCAGTGTGGCAGCAACGAAAACTTTCACTGCCCAACTTTCCGTTCTTGCTCAATTGGCTTTAAGGCTCGCAAAGAAAAGAGGTAAGGTTTCCCACGTAGAAATTGAGCATCTTGAAGAGAAACTAAAGCAAATTCCAGAGATCGTTGAAAACTTTCTTAAAAATCAAGAGGATAAAATAAGGCAAATTGCAAGAAAATACAAAGAGAGGAAATGCTTCTTCTTTCTGGGTAGGGGAATAAGCCTAGCCACCGCCTTTGAGGGCGGACTGAAACTCCTAGAGACTAATCAAATTCCTTCAATAGTTTATCCAGGCGGAGAAATCGAGTACGGGCTCACGGGCTTAATTGAAAAGGGCTTCCCCACGATTTTCATCTGTCCAAAGGATGAAACCCATAAAAAAATGGTAAACGACATGGCGAAAATGAAGGCTAGGGGAGCTTCCATCATTGCCATAATTGAGGAAGGAGACGAAGAAGTAAAAGCCCTAGCCGACGACTACATTGAAACAGCGAAAGGCATACCAGAAGTTCTCTCGCCGATCATATTCGCCGTCGCACTGCAACTATTCGCATACTACATGGCTGTTGAGAGAGGACTTAACCCAGACATGCCTAGACACCTAACAAAGGCGGTCACCGTTAAATAATATTCTGCCATAAAGTAGGGAAGAAATCACTTGCTCAGAATTAGTGTTATTATGCATATGAAGTACGTAATAAAGCCCATGATACATAATATAATCCATATGTAATATGAGAACCGCCCCGAATAGATTTTTGGAAGCGCCACATTCGTCATAAAGTAGAGGTAAAGGATTAAAGCTATTGTTATGCCCACTGCCCCAAATATTTTCTTCTTCATCTTTCTCCTTCCCTTAAGTCTATATTATGGACAATTTAGGTGTTACATTTTTAAAGCGTGGCGACATCCCCGCAAATCCTCCTTTTTCCTTTTTTGTTGGTCAAGCTAAGCTTCTAGGATGAATGCGTGTGATGTAGCAAAACATAGTAGGAATATGATACGTAAAACGCAGAATGAAAATTAGAACGATCTGCTTTTCGGGGAAGTACGTTGAAAGTGATGCTCTGATTTCATCCGATTCGGAACAAAAGCAAGGGAATTAAGTCCTAAAGGCATGCTCCGACGTTATCTCTCTACTTCTTTTCTGAGTTTCTTGAAAGTCTTCTCCTCCAGTTCCTTCGTGAATTTCTCAAACTCTTCAACGCTTGTCTGCGCAAATTTCGGTAACTTTTCGGCTTCCTCAACGCTTGGAATGACCTCTATTACAAGTTTCCCCTCCTCCACCCTATACAAAACCTTTTGTCCAGGTTTCAGCCCAAGTTCTTTCCTTATCTCCTTTGGAGGGTAAAGATCATACTTTTTCCCTACAACACCCACTTCGGTCAAGCTTTTTCCCCGAGTAAATTTTATATTTTCGGATTAATAAATCTACCGAACAAAATAAATTAGCTCGGTGGAAGTATGCGTGCTAGAAGAGAGAACATATTGGTAGACAGCACCTTTCTGCTTCCTTTAGTCGGCGTTGAGGTTGTGGGTCTTCCGGAAAATCCTTTAGAAACAATGATGAGCCTTGGCCTTGATGTTAAAATTAACGAGATAAGCTTGTTTGAGGCTGTTGGAAAAGCGGTCAGAGAAGCGGAGAAGGTGCATGATAGAGAAAGAATTATGAAAAGAATTGAGATAGGCGTGAAGAGCCTTCTTTTAGAAGCCAGAATAGAGAAATTCCCAGTATGCGAATCAGAAACAATAGGCACCGCTATTAAACTGTACAAAAGCGGACTGGATGATCTACCAGACTGTTTCATCGTAGCCACAGCAACGCTACACACAGGCTTGCTACTGACTGAAGCGGAAGATGTTAAACCCGCAGCTCAGAAAGCCAATGTCTCATTGAAGGTAGTTAAATGGAAAGATATAATATGAATTTGAATTTTTAGGTATTAAACATAGAATTCGGTGTTACATTTTTATGCTTCAAAACACTATTTATTATTAAAAGGACTTGGGAATCGGTTAATATGCCACGCTACAACGACTTAGAGCATAAAGCCCTACAGGTAATTATGAGTGTCGGAGATCGAGGCATTCTTCAGTCTGAACTATGGCGAAAAATGAACGCCACAAGCAGGGAAGGTTCAAGAATATCCATTAAATTGGCGAAAAAAGACCTAATCCGCCGTGAACGAGAGCTCTGGCAGGGAAGATGGACATATAGGCTTTATCCGAAGAGGCAGCCTGCATCTATAGATTCAATCCTTGATTGCCCCTGTCTAAATTGCCCAGACGATTCTAGATGCGGGGCTTGGAGCGCAATTTCACCAAGCGAATGTGACAAATTAACAGGGTGGATACTTGGCCTCGTGCAAAAGGAAGCAAATTCGCCGCCAAGGTGAAACCGATTTTGCCAAAAGCGTGGGTTCGAGAAAGGAAAAGGGAGTATTATTACCGAAAGGCAAAGGAAGAAAGTTATAGGTCACGTGCGGCTTACAAACTTCTTCAAGCAGTAAACAAATATGGGTTCATAAATTCTGGCGACGTTGTAATCGACTTAGGCGCCGCTCCTGGAGGCTGGCTTCAAGTTTTAGGAAAGGTTGTTGGCAACGAGGGATTCGTTTTAGGAGTAGACCTTAAACCCGTAAGCCCAATCGAATTTCCTAACGTGCACACTATTATTGGCGACATAACGGATTCAGAAACAATTGAACGCATTAGGGAGCTTTTGCCACGCCAGGCTGACGTTGTGGTTTCAGATGTTTCGCCGAACATTTCGGGAATATGGGAGTTCGACCACGCCCGCCAAATCGACCTTGCAAGAAGGTCTATGCAAATTGCTACTCTACTCTTAAAGCCTCGAGGAAACTTCTTCGTCAAAGTTTTTCAAGGCGACATGCTGAGCGAATTCATTAAAGAAGTAAAACAGAATTTCCAGTTTGTTAAGTTTGTTAAGCCAAAGGCGAGTAGGGCGAAAAGCTCGGAAATATACGTGCTCGGAATGAGCCTAAAAAGGCTGGTCAACAATTATTCTTGAAGAAGCCATTTAAGCGGAATGTCCTGATAGGTTCCGTCTGGAAGCGTTCTGCGTATGGTGATTGGAAGTATTCCGCTTTCGAGCTCCTTGATGGCAATGTCGATGGGATTCGAAAGGCTTTCGGAAGGCTCTACGAGAATAGGGGCACCCATGGCTATTTGAAGCGCCCTTGATCCCACTATTCGAGCCTTCTCAAAGCGGGTGAGTTTTGGGGGACCGATGCGGATTTCCTTTTCTTTGCTAGGCGTTTTTTTAGAACTCTCCAGCGCCCTCAGGCCCCATTCCAGGACCTTTTGGCGGTGTTGGCGGAGCCTTCATTTTTCCAGCAGCGATTACGTCGTCAATTTTTAGTATCATTGATGCAGCTTCGGCGGCGGATTTAATGATTTGTTTTTTAACTGCGAGGGGCTCATATACGCTCACTTCTTTCATGTTCTTCACTTTGCCCTCGACAACCTCGATTCCAGCCCAGATTTCGCCTTTCTCGTGGCGAGCCCGAAGCTCCGACAGAATGTCAATGGGGTCGAGTCCAGCGTTTTCGCCCAAGGTTACGGGAACGGCCTCAAGGGCTTCAGCGAAGCCCATTACAGCTAACTGCTCCCTTCCTGGAAGCGTCTCTGCGTATTCCCTAAGCGTCCTCGCCACTTCGAGTTCCGGCGCTCCTCCTCCAGCCATGATTTTCGGCTCTTCCACCACGTCTCGCACAACGCATAGGGCGTCGTGCACTGAGCGTTCTGCCTCCTCGACGATTCGTTCAGTTCCACCCCGTATGAGGATGGCAACCGATCTGGGGTTCTTGCAGCCTTCAATGAAGGTCATTTTGTCATCGCCGATTTTCC
Organism: Candidatus Bathyarchaeota archaeon; assembly: GCA_037439925.1. Classification (GTDB taxonomy): domain Archaea; phylum Thermoproteota; class Bathyarchaeia; order Bathyarchaeales; family Bathyarchaeaceae; genus JBBIVD01. Next base: position 4,068 of record JBBIVD010000015.1, on the reverse strand, counting down.
GCTCTTCAACAAGCTTAGCGTAGCCTAAATCATTCTCGGTCATGTCATCCAAGTTTGTGACGACTTTTCCCCCGGTCGCTTTAGCCAGT
>JBBIVD010000015.1:0-3968 GCA_037439925.1 Candidatus Bathyarchaeota archaeon | reverse complement strand
CCATGTCGGATTTCTTTGCTCGACGCACTGCTAATATGCCCTTCCGCGCTAGGAAATGCTGGGCTAGGTCGTCTATGCCTTTTTGGCAGACAAGCACGTTGGCGCCTTTCTCAGCGATTTTTTCCACCATTTCTTTTAGCATGTTTTCTTCTTGGTGCATGAAAGCTTCTATTTGGTCTGGACTTTCGATGTTGATTTTGGCGTCGAATTCTGTTTTCTCGATTTCAAGTGCGCAGTCTAAGAGGGCGATTTTGGCGTCTTCTACGCGTTTCGGCATGCCGGGGTGGACTACTTCCTTGTCGATTACTAGTCCCTCAATGAGTTTCGTGTCGGTTAAGGATTCGCCTGGCTTCTTTTCAACCATAATGTCGTCCAAATCAACTTTATATTTGTCTCCGATCTTTTGGGCAACATGGAGAACAGCTGAAGCCGCTATTTCGGCTAGATGCTCCCTATTTTCAGCCACTAGTTTACTAGCCATAGAGGTCATGGCGACTTTTTTCAAAAACTCTTTGTCAGTGGGCTTCACAGGAATAGCTATTTTTTCAAGGATTTCAAGGGCTCTTTCAGCCGCTTTTCTGTATCCGTCGATGACAACCGTTGGGTGGATATTCTTCTCTATGAGGTCCTCTGCCTTTCCAAGCATTTCTCCAGCCACGATCACGGCGGTGGTGGTTCCGTCGCCTACTTCATCGTCTTGAGTCTTAGCGACTTCTACCATCATCTTCGCGGCAGGATGCTGAATATCCATCTCGTCTAGAATAGTGCGTCCATCGCTGGTTATAGTAACATCGCCTAAGCTGTCTACGAGCATTTTGTCCATGCCCTTCGGTCCAAGAGCGCTTTTCACAGATTCCGCCACAATCCGAGCCGCCATGATGTTAGCGTGTTGAGCTTCTCTCCCTCTCGACCTGCTTGCCCCTTCCCTCAATATAAGAACAGGCGTTCCAGCAAGTTGAGGCGCAGACATATCAATAACTCCTTCTCCTTAATTTTGCGAAAGACTAGGAGAATACCTTCGCCATATAAATTTTACTATTAATTAGTGCACTTAAACTTTAAAATTGAGGAACGCTAATTCGAAGTTGTTAGCTCTGCTGATAGGAGCATGGAAGGAGCTACTAAACTTGAAGGGCACACGTATTTCCACTAAAGCATTGGAGCTTACAATAATCATCACCGCAGTTTTCTCCTTCGTTCCAAATTCATCGGCTTTTAAAATGGCTGTTTCAGCTTCGGCCTCTGGCTCCTACCATTATAAATTCTATGTCAATGAGGACGGTTCTACGAACGTCATGGTGAATTACATTAGCTCTGGAAGCGGTTCATCTTGGATTTTTGTGCCTAAATCCTCTTTCTCTAATTGGAGCAGGACTTTCTCCGGTAACATAAACATAATAAGCGAAAACAAATCGACAGAAGAAGTTACTGGCGTTGACTATTATTTTTATCAAGTATTCGAATTTTCGTATTCTGGATCGTCTACAATGGAGATTAAATTTAACGTTAGCGCAGGAGCCTTAATCATAGAGCCCCGTGGGATATTCTTCTCGCCTCAAATAGGCTTTAAGAAAGGAGAAAGCGGACAGGCTGAAGTTTATTTGCCGAATGATTACAAAATAGAAGATAGGAATAAGGCTCTAGCTCTTGGAAGTAGAAGCTACACACCTAGCTCTTTTAATTCAAGCTTCGCGTGTTTCAATCTTTGTGAAAATTTGATTAGGCTGCAAATCGAGTTTTCAACTAAAAAAGAGCCAGATCCGATAGAGCTCAATCAGAGCATTTTCACTTTTAAAACCGTGAGAAGATACGGAGGCTACGGCTCCGAGATCCTAAAATTTTTTGGCAGCGTTTACAGCAACCTAACAGCCTTGTTTAACGTCAGCCTTACAAGCGTTAATGCAACCTTCTTTATTCCAGACTTCAACGAATTCCTTTCCGTCGGCGGATATGTTCCCCTAGAAAAATCAGGCATAACCACTCCATTCGAAGAAATAGGCGATATACACATAAACATATTTTTCATCCGCGCCGCAAAAGGCGTTATTGAAATTATCGCCTTACATGAGCTTATCCATCACTTTCTTTTGCAGGCGGGAATCTCTCCAAGCAGTCTTCTATGGTTTCACGAGGGCATTGCGCAGTATGTCAGCATCGAAGTGGTCGACGCTCTGGGATATGAGGGAGCGGATACAGAAAGAGATAGACTTGAAGATGCTTGTTCGCAGCTCATATCGAGTATAGGTGAAAGATTTCCTTTTCTGCAGAATTGGAGTCCAGAGAGCCAAACTGAAGACGTAGGCGCCTACTATGCGGCTTCATACTATGTTGTTAGCAGACTAGCTGAAGAATATGGCGGACTTGACTACTATAAACGGTTTTTCGATACGATGGAAGGAACACGCATAGAAGACAACAATATACTCGCATATCACTTAAGTTTAGCAGCTAACAAATCAGTTGCGAAAAAACTTAGGGATTGGGGCTTCAACGTAGCCGACATATTTATCTCGTCATTCCTCATAGAAGAGGCAAAAAGCGCACTAGACGGCTTAAGTCCAATATTTCAGCCTTTCAAATTCATAGCTGAACAATTTTACAAGTTGGGACTGATAAGCCTCGAAAAAGGCGACGTTGAAACTGGAAACCTATGCTTAAGAATCGCCATTTTCATAGCGAAGTGGGCGCCCCTACTAACATTCATAACAGTTGTAGTCATATCGGCGGCCATCATCTACGCTTTTCAGAGGAAACGGATGCCTAAACCAGAAGTCCCAACAACTTTTGAACCAATCATTTAGTTTACGTGCATACTTTATGGTAAATTTTCTCCTTATTCCTTTGAGCTCGCTTCATTACTTCGCTGTACAAATTGTTGCCATGGGAATCGATGGCTACGGTTAGCGGCCCAAAATCTTCAACTTCAAGGATCCAGAGGGCTTCTGGCATGCCTAGATCAAGCCACTCCACATCCTTAACTTTCTTGACTAATTTTGCGGCTAGCACAGCTGCGCCTCCAGTGAATGCCCCGTAAACAGCGCCAAAGCTTTTCATAGCTTCAGTTGTTTTCTGTCCCATCCCGCCTTTGCCGATCACTAATCTAACGCCTAAAGCCTTTATGAGCTCGCCTTCAAAGGGTTCCATCCGCATGCTGGTCGTCGGACCCGCCGCAATTACTTTCCACTCTTCATTCTCCCTTTTCACGATTGGACCACAGTGAAAAACTGCTAATCCTTGTGTTTGGATGGGCAAATTTTTTCCTTCCTTAATAAGGTCTAGTGCTCTTTTGTGGGCTTCATCCCGCATCGTAAAAATTGTTCCCGTTACGTAGAGGGTGTCGTTCACCTCGAGTTTCCGAACGTCTTCTTCCGAGATCGGAGTAGTGAGCTTGAAAACCGCCAATTTCTCACCTAGCCTTATGCGTTAAGTATTCGACTGTTCCGTCGGAATGGATGCGTGCCGACGCCCTTCTTGCAGCCCAGCACTGAAATGCTACGGCTACGGGATACGAGGCTGGATGCCTATGCGCCCACTCAATTTTCACGTCTAAAACCGTGAATTTTCCGCCCAGCCCCATGGGTCCTATTCCAGTCATGTTCGCCGCTCCACACAATTCTCTTTCAATTTCCGCTACTTTCGGGTCAAGGTTCGATTCACCTACGGGCTTAAGCAAAGCCGCCTTAGCCAGCTTCATGGCGATGTCGGCGCCTCCGCCCACTCCTACGCCCACAATTGTTGGAGGACAGGGCTTACCTCCAGCCCTAATTATCGCGTCTATAACGAACCTCTTTAAACCCCTTACACCTTCACTCGGCTCCAATATGCATAGTGCAGAGGCGTTTTCCGATCCACCTCCCTTAGGTATGGCGGTTATTTCCAGGTTATCTCCTGGCACGATTTCCCAATGTATGTGAGGAATGAACCGTCCTATGTTGTTTCCCGTATTTTTCTGAGTGAATGGATCTATG
>JBBIVD010000014.1:4239-12360 GCA_037439925.1 Candidatus Bathyarchaeota archaeon | reverse complement strand
GACGCTGAATTTCCTTGTCTAATATGGGAAGGCGGTACTTTTTCGGCAGCCGCCTCTTCATTATTACTTTACGCCCATGCCAATCCTCTAGGTATAGACTAGCTTCAGCGCCCTTCTTGATCAGCATGGCTTATTCCCCAATCCAAGGCACTTGAACCTCGTCGAGCCGCCACTTCAACTTCACAAAACTCTTTTCCAGAGGAAGCGTCACGCCATGCCTAAAGGCGAGAATTCCCGTCCAAGCGACCATAGCTCCGTTATCTAGGGCGTATTCCTTAGGAACAACGCAGAATCGGGCATTATGCTCCTCAGCGACGATTTGGAGCATTTGCTGAAGCCTCCTATTAGCCGCAACTCCACCCGTCAACAAAACCTCGGGCTTTTCAGTGTGGGCTAAAGCTCTCTCCGTGACCTCCGTAAGCATGGAAAAGGCTGTCTCCTGAAGGCTAAAGCAAAGGTCTTCGAGGCGGTGTTTCCCCTCACGAAGCAACTGAGTAACGGCTGTCAAGAGCCCGCTGAAAGACAGGTCCATTCCCTTTACCGTGTAAGGCAACGGAATAAACATTTTACCTTCAGCCGCGAGCTTTTCAACTATGGCTCCAAGGGACATACCTTCCTTTTGCCGTAAGCCAGCCTCCCTGGCGAAAACGTCGAGGCAGTTTCCAACGGCTATGTCAAGTGTCTCACCGAAAACACGGTATCTTCCAGCGTCGAAAGCAGAAACAATGGTGTTCCCCCCTGAAACGTAAAGGGTGACCGGATCCTCCGCCTTAGCTATGAGTTTGCCTATTTCAATGTGCGCCACGCAATGGTTAACACCCACTAAAGGAACACGCAGAAAGGAGGCTAAGGCGCGGGCAGCAGTTGCACCAGTGCGGAGGCAAGGTCCTAAGCCTGGTCCCTGCGAAAAGGCGACTACGCCGATTTCCTCGGGCTTAATTTCGGCTTTATGAAAGGCTTCTTTCAAAACTTTTCCAGCGACTTGAGCGTGGTGTCTAGCTGCCTCCCGCGGATGAATTCCCCCAGTTTCGGGTATGTAGGCGCTAATCACGTTAGCGAAGACTTTGCCGTCAAAGGATAAAATCCCAACGCTGAAGTCGTCGGCTGTAGATTCTATGCCCAAACAATATGGCTGAGTAGACTCAATGTGATGCGCCGTAGCTGAACTATTCATATGGATCATCCTGAGGAAACTTAACCATTCAATAAAGGATAAACGTATGTTAAAACGTTTTATGATTCCTTCGTGTTTTCCTATTTAAGCCGTTATTTAATTTAGGCTTTTCTCCAAAATACTGAAATTAAATATTTCTGTGAAAATACTTAAATACGAATTTTACTTATTGTAAATTTATGCCCAATATAACGATTTCGGTTACGGAAGAATTGTACAAGAAGATGAGGAAGTACTCCGAAGTGAAGTGGAGTGAGGTAGTAAGGAAAGCCTTAACAGAGTATATTGGGAGGCTTGAGGTCAGAGAACGCAGAGTCGCATCTTCAGAGGATTTAGCTGAGTCGCTAAGAAAGTCTAAACTAGACGTAGGCTCCATAAGCTTGGAGAAGGCTATAGAGTATTACGAAAAGGCAAGGGAGCTTGAATGGAAGAGGTCTTATATGATACAAGCGCGCTCATAAACTTTTTAAGGAGCGGGAAACGAGCAGCGAGAGGCTTTACAACTATTCTAAACATTTTGGAGTTTCCAAAGGCGTTAGACCTCAAAGAACTCGGCATAATATACCCTACTTTTGAGGATTACGATGAAGCCCTGGAGATAGCGGTTTCCCTCCTTAAGATAGGTAAGCCTTTACCGTCGATTGACGCCCTAATCGCCTCCATTTGCATAAGAAGAGGCTTGATGCTTCTGACCTCAGACGCTCACTTCACGTATGTTAAGGCAATAAAAACTGAGTTTAACGTTAAACTCATGGAGTAGGCCATTTCCGCAAGACCGAAATTGCATGATAACTTCAACGATTTGGCTTAAAAACCAAAATTGTTTATATTTCAGCTTAGCCTCTTTCCTTTGAAGGTGTTCGAAATGGGTGAAGAAAGGGAGCCTAGCGGGCCTCCGCCGAAAGTTCCGCTTGAAAAAGTCGATGAATACACTTGGCGTATACCGAAAACGTATAAGCCAGGAATGCGTGTGCCAGGCCTAGTCTTCGCTGATAAGGACTTGCTTGAAAAAATAAAAACGGACAGAACCCTTGAACAATGCGCCAACGTGGCTCATTTGCCAGGCATTTATAAGCATTCTATAACTTTGCCGGACGGACACGAGGGCTACGGCTTTCCAATAGGCGGCGTGGCCGCAACTGACTATGATGAAGGCGTAATAAGTCCAGGAGGCGTAGGCTATGATATTAACTGCGGCGTCCGCCTCTTAACCACTAACCTCACAGAAGAGGATATTCGGCCTAAACTTGCTCAACTTGTGAGCACAATCTTCGATAACGTTCCATGCGGGCTTGGCAGCCGCCGCAAAGATTTTCACATAACCACGCATGAACTCGACCGTCTCGTAAGCGGAGGCGTGGAATGGGTTGTTGATAAGGGCTTAGGATGGCATGAGGACATAGAGCACTGCGAGGAAAGAGGATGCATGGAAGCCGCTAATCCTGACAAGGTTTCTTCTACGGCGAAGAGCCGTGGATTAACCCAAATTGGAACCTTAGGCAGCGGCAACCATTTCCTCGAAATTCAAAAGGTGGACAAAATTTACAATCCCCAAGTAGCTAAAGCTTTCGGCATAAGTCAGGAAGGACAAGTTACCACTATGATTCATTGTGGCAGTCGTGGTTATGGTCACCAAATATGTTCGGACTATTTGCGTGTTATGGAGCGTGCTGTTCACAAATATGGCATAGCCCTGCCAGATAGGGAGCTCGCCTGTGCGCCGGGCAAAAGCGCCGAGGCTGAAGACTATTATGAGGCTATGGCTTGCGCCGTGAACTATGCCTTCGCTAATAGGCAGGCTATTACCCACTGGGTGCGTCAAAGCTTTGAAGAGGCGTTTAAGAAGCCAGCGGAAGAGTTCGGCTTGCGCCTCGTATACGATGTAGCCCACAATATAGCCAAAATTGAGGAACACGAGATTAACGGAGAAAGGAAAAAAACATGGGTTCATAGGAAAGGCGCAACTAGGGCTTTTCCCCCAGGGCATAAGGATGTTCCTTCAGACTATCGTGGCATGGGGCAGCCCGTTATTATTCCAGGGTCTATGGGAACAAGCTCGTGGGTTTTGGTCGGAACGCCTAAAGCCATGGATGTTTCCTTCGGTTCAACGGCGCATGGAGCAGGGCGAATGATGAGTCGAGCGGCTGCGAAAATAAGGTTCTGGGGCGGAGACGTGAAAAAAGCCTTAGAGCAGCGTGGAATCGTCATTAGGGCTGCGAGTGCCGTTGTCCTAGCTGAAGAGGCTGACCCAGCATACAAGGATGTTGATAGAGTAGCGGAAGTAAGCGACAAGGTAGGCATTGCCACAAAGGTTTGTAGACTAGTCCCCATAGGGGTTGTCAAGGGCTAAGCCGTCCTTGGGCAAAATGCTTATTTTGTGTGAGCGACTAACTAGTTTTCGGTGTCTGAAATTCCTTCTTTCGAAACTGTTATGAGAAGCATGGAATCAGTTGAGAGGCAGAGGCAGGCTTTAGAGAATCTGCTAAAGGCGGGCAGAATCTCTCAAGATACTTACGGTCAAGTCCTTAAGGGAATTGAAAGTCGCCTAGCTGAAATCGAAACGCAGAAAAAAGCTTTGGCTAACGAGATAGTTTCTGAAATTGATGAGCTGAAAAAATTAGTTGCGCTGCTAGAGTTACGTCTCGCCGACGCTCAAGTCCGTCACTCGGCTGAAAGAATCGATGAAGAAAGTTTTGAACATGAAAGGACTATCTATGCATTAGGGCTTGAGTCTATAAGGCGGGAAATGCAAAATCTTGGAAATGCTTTAAAAAGGCTTAATGAGAAAAGTAGAAGTGGAGGAGGAAGTTAAACGGATGGGAGAATTTTACTTTTACGAAGATTTTGGCAAGCCGATAAATCAGACAGCCCATAACCTACAGGAGTTCCTGGAGAAACTTAAGACCGTTCCTGTCACGTCCATCGAATTCCATCAAAAACGCGGAGACTTCTCAAACTGGATTCGAGACACTTTAAAAGACGTTCAATTAGCCGGCGCCATTGAAAAAGTTGCGGAAAGAGGCGAAGAACTGAGAAAGCGCCTCATAGAAACCGTGGCTGAAAGGATTGCGGGACCTGGGGAAGCTGAAGTTTTAGTTAGGTGTCCAGAATGCGGTGGCGAGGCGAGTCCCATAAAGACTTGGACTATGACTGGAAAGCCGAGTAAAGCGGGTGAAAGAATACGATTAACTCTAGGAAACTTCGAATGCAAAAAATGTAATAAGAAATTCCGACATATAATTGAGAAAAAAAGAGTAAAGACCACGGAATAGGCTAATCTAAATCAGAGAAAAACATCGTTAAATTTGTTGATGGCTTAGCGGTTAAGCTATAAGATAAATATAAATATTAGCCATTCGGAAGTAGAACTTCTATTTAGAAGACGAAATTACAAATCCACATTTTCGCTTCACAAAGTCTATCATTTAAACAGCCCAATACGTAGGCTTATGACAGACAAAGAATCCGCAGGCACAATCAACAAAGCCAGAAAAATAACTGAGAGGGAGCTTTCCAAAATAGAAAGGGACCTGTCCATAATAGAAAGGGAAATTGATAGAATTCTTTTGGCGCAGCGGATCCTTGCGCAAAATATGAGGGCTTCGAGGGAAAGGGATTTCAATTAAGTCAGCCGTATGAGGAATGGTGTCGAAAACTAGATGTTCCATTCGTAGTGTTGTTCAACAGTTAAACATAAATACTCGATTTTAATTCTTTATTATTCACAAGCCGAGGCAGAGGAGTCAAAATGCCAAACGTAAAAACGAGAGTAGCCATATGGATAACGGGTTTCCTAACCTTCATGGCAGGCTTAAACTCGCTCTACGCCATAATTCTGTGGTCGAAAGGCGAATCAGCCATTAATCCATACTTAATAAGCCAAATAATAGGCGAAATACCAATAACGGCTTACTTCTGGCTTTCCATAGCCTTAACCTTCGTCTTTTTAGGCTTAACGATCATGACTGCGTATCGCACACCACCCATAGAAAATACTCTCCTTAACACGTCTGCCAAACTGGAAGAAAACATTGCGAAATTCAGAAAGGACATTCTCGCCTTCCTTAAAAACCTTAGTGAGGAGAGAGGTGAACAGACGCTGGCAGTCGAAGAAGTGAACAAAACGACAAAAGCCCTAAAGAAAAATTTGTCAGAAAGCCTAGAAGACAACAGGAAGGCTAGAGAAGAGCTTCTCGAAAAAGTTGACACGACGCTAAGTAACACCAAAGAAGCCGTGCTGAAAACAATAGAAATGCAGGGAGCCTCAATACGAAAAGTTGAGCAGATGGCCGAACAAAGTGCAAGAACCCTAGAAAGCCATGCGAAGGAGCTGGCAGAAATAAAAATGAGAATGGAAAAAATAGAGGCAAGGCTTACGCCTGAACCACCGAAGCTGACAAGTAAGAGTAGTGTTGAGGAAATAAAGGGAGTCGGACCGCGCATCGCAAACGAGCTGAAAACCATAGGAATAACCAGCGTGATGGATTTAGTCATAGCAGACCCGATCCTTGTCATGAAAAAAACAGGAAGCATATCGTCGGAGAAGGTGGCGCAATGGCAAGCAATGGCGCAATTACAGATGATTCCGGGCGTAAGCGAAGATGCCGCTGAGCTTCTGGCAAAGGCGGGAATAAAGAGCAGAAGGGAGTTAGCCGACCAAGATCCAGTCAGCCTCATCAAGAAAATAGACGATGTCTTTAAAGGTCAAGATGTCTATGGAAAGATTCCCAAGGGCGAAAAGCCGACAATCGAAGAAGTGGCATATTGGATAAGACTAGCAAAACTATAGTTAGAATTTGTAAATATAGACTCAGAATTCACAAATCATATAATATTTCTTATTTAAACGAGCTACCGAGGAAGGAAAGATGAAAACGTCCGCCATGAAAACTTCCACCATAAAAACGTCTACTGTGCATACGATAGACTTAACAAAAATCGAGGGCGAAGGAGAGTTTCCCTGCCCAAGTTGCGGAGTTATTATTTCTCCCGACGACCAAACCGATAGCATTTATAACATCTTGGAAACGAAGGTTAAGGACGACTGCCTAGAGGAAATATTAATTCTCTGCAATAAGTGCGGATGCAAGATTCGCCTCGTGGGCTTTCTCAACTCCTATGAGGAATAAATCCCTAGGATCTTTTCCATATCATTTTTGCCTTTCGTAGGCTGAGCTTTAAATAGTCTCTGTCTTGGGAGAACACCTCTAAAGTCATTGTATCGTCGTAACCCGTTTTCTTAATTTCTGAGAAAATCTCATCGAATTTTATTTTGCCGCATCCGAGGGGCAAATGGTTGTCCTCTTTTCCAAAGTTATCGCTGACATGTAAATGCCCTATTTTCTTCCCATACAGCTTGATAAACTCGTGAACCGTACTTTCCTTTGTTTGAATGTTAGCGTGCCCCAAATCCAACGTAAGTTTCATCTTCTCAAATTTCTCAAACACGCCTATAAATTCCTCTGGCTCAGAAAGCCACATTTCCATGGGCGTCATGTTTTCTAGGCATAAGGTGATCCCCAGATCATTCGCGCGGACGTAAACGGTTTCCAAAAATTCGTATCCCAGTTTTTTAACCTCATCTTTCACGTACTTTCCTAAGCCTGTTACGTAACTAGGATGGAGAACAGCCTTCTTTACCCCCAGCTGAGAAGATGCCTCTAACGCCTCTAAAACTTCCTTCCTCGAGGCACTTCTAATAGACTCATAGAGGTCTGCTGTACTAACAAAGCAGGGCACATGGCTTATCAGCTGTAAATTTTGGGATGAAAGGAAATCCAAGATTTCTTCTTTTTGAGCCGAAACCTTTTGTGGCGTCGCCTCTGGGGCGTCCATCGTCAGCTCCACGCTGTCAAAGCCTAAGTTGGCTATTTCCCTAAGCTCATTTAACACTGGTTTAATAGGGAAATTCACGGCTCCATGTTTCATTTAATCACCAACTAACATGTAAAATTCTTTAATGCTTAAAAAGAAATTTGATAAATATGAATAATGATATTGATGATAACGCCAAGAATGAAGAATTACATCACGGGAATAATGAGCATTATTGCGGGCACCATAAACCTAATTCTTTTTATTCTTTTTTGTGGTCCACAAGCCGCTGTTTGGCTTCTTTTCTTTCTCTTCTTTATCCCGGGCATAGTTGGATTATTGCCGATTCCACTTTCAATTTTTAATATTTCACTTGAGAGACGCCCATTCATCAATGCATTATGTTTTTTCGTGAGCTCTCTTCCCTTAGCGTTGTTTGGACTTTATTTTTTAAGACTCGGTTTTATTTTCCCTATATTTTTCTTTGCGACTATTGTTTTAATCATTTCTAAAAGGAGTAGGATTGCGAGTAAAGAGGGGTTGCGGCTGATCGCGCTCGTTATGATTGTTTTAATATTGGTTCCTTATTCTTTGTTGTCTCTGTTTAGTACTAGCGCATATGGAAAATCAATTATTCGAAACACCAGCAACGCCGAAGAAGCAAATGCACTTACTATTGCCGAAAACATTAACTACTCAGACATTTTCGACTCGCAAAGATTTACAACATCGAAGTTCTCCGAAAAATGGCCGTATGCTTGGGCAAACTTCATCGATGCACAAGTGATTGAATACTATAATTATAGGTTTGAAAATCTAAAAGTAGGACCTATGAGCGTAATGAAGCCCAGAAGCATCAATTTTCACTATGAAGCAAACGTTTTCACTCGAGAACAGGTTCGTTGGTTTATGTCCCCGACACCCTGCGAGTCTTAAGCTCAAACGGTTCGGTGCTGTTTGAAGGTTCAGATTGCACTGAACCATGGGGAATGCTGTGCGCTTGTCGAAATGATTCCGAATATCAGAGGGTAGGGTATGAGGAAATTAATTTCTCTCTTTCAAAAAGTTACATTATAGAGATGAACTTAGAATATGATGAAACTTGGGGACTCTTGGCAGGTTTTTATGTGCAT
>JBBIVD010000014.1:0-4229 GCA_037439925.1 Candidatus Bathyarchaeota archaeon | reverse complement strand
GTTTATCAATTCATAATTGTGGACGAAGACTTTGAACCTTTCCTTTTATGCATTGAATCCACCCAACATATCAGCTAATGCTAAAGACAGCACCACAAACAATTTTCGCATTTAAAATGGAAAGCTAATATCGTCTAGCATTACAAGTCCACTGTAAAATTACTAAACTCAGACAATTAGCTTTCAAGCGTTTCACTTTTAAGTAACTTTGGTTTCTCCATGTAGTTTCTGTGAGACGTAAATGGGAGAACGGACATCGGCGCCTGCGAATGAAAATTTGAAACCGCTTTACGCAAGGTCCTTATTGAGTTCTTTCGGTTCGGGCGCCGCTGGTCCCTTCATGGACGTATATGCACTTCGATTGGGCGCTTCAGCCTCAGACATGGGGTGGTTTCAGTCGATTATTAACCTCTCTCCTAACGTTTTTCAGTTGCCTTGGGGTAAGCTCAGCGATAAGGTTGGGCGAAGGGTTCCATTCCTTGTGATCGGCAGTTTAGTCTCCTCTATTCTTTGGATTCCCATGTTGTTCGCAGCCTCGGCGAAACAATTAATCTTACTCATGGCGGTTCAAGCCATAATTGGTTCCATGGTGATTCCGGCTTGGGCGGCTCTCATCGGAGAAGTTGTCTCAGCATCGGCTAGGGGCATGGCTGCGTCTTCAATTAACTTGTGGGCGAGTGTGGGAAGTCTATTTTCAACCCTTCTTTCAGGTTATATTATGATCACCATAGCTGAGACAACTAAACAGATTTTCTTAATTCCATTTCTTATCGCCGCGGTGTGTGGCATCATCGCCTCTTTCATGCCTCTTTTTATAAGGGAGAGGAAGTCTTCTACAAGGGAAGTTGGAGGAAGCATTATTTTCGGAATTTTCGATGTGGTTAAGCAGATTAAGCATGCTCCCGACTTCTCCCGATACTGCCTAGTCAGCGCATTGTTCGGATTTTTCATGTCTCTCTCATGGCAGCTCTTGTCCATAACCCGTGTGAGAATATTGGGGCTTTCTATGTTTGAAATCGCCTTACTCTCGGTGACGACGGGGCTCGTAACAACGGTTCTCCAGCCTTGGTTCGGAAGGCTCTTAGACCGTGTGGGACGCAAGCCCCTAATGACAATAAGCAGAGCCATGCTTATCCTCGTTCCCATTTTTTATGCTTTATCGCCAAACTTCTATTATCTGCTGTTCCTCCACGGAATCACCGGTCTGTCCCAAGCTCTTGGAACCGCAGCTTTATTTGCCTATTTACTGGACGTTGCACCAGAAAGGCATAGGGGAAGCTTCGCCGCCTTTTACAATTTAGTGAATGGAAGCGCCCTCTTCGCAGGGTCGCTGCTCAGCGGGTATCTCTCAGACTATTTGGCGATGTTTTTTGGAACAGTATTGTCCATGCAAATTGTTTATGCTGTTTCAGCGTGCGGTCGAGGATTCGGAGCTTTAACTTTCACCACTCTTAGGGAGCCCTATAAATATCCCAGCACGCTTAAAGAAGAATTGAGGAAACCGTTTAGGCGTATGCGTGAAAGGATTGGTGAGCATGCGAAAAATTTTAGTCGCAGTTGACGGCTCAGAACTAGGATGGAAAGCCTTAGACACAGCACTTAAACTGGCGAAAAGCGAAGGCTCCTCGGTTTCGGTTATCCACGTAACTGGCGAACAAATTATTAGGGCTCCCTTAACTGCGCAGACCAGCTCCCTCATCACAAGCGAAACTCAGGCGCCGATAACGGCTATTCCAGAAAGCATCCAAAAAGAAGAAGCCCTAAAAGGCTTAGATATATTAGAAAAAGCCAAAACCAAAGCCGAAAATGAAGGAATAAAAGCGGAATTCATCGTGAAAAGTGGCGACCCAGCCGACCAAATAATAAAGGAAGCGGAGAAAACCTACGAACTTCTAGTCGTCGGCTTCAGAGGAGTCCACGCAAAATTTCCAGGAATAGGAAGCATAGCGGAAAAAATCCTTCACAGAGCACCATGCCCAGTCCTAGTAGTCAAATAACAAGGCGAAGGGCTAATCAGTCTAAGTATTTCCAGCTAAATTTTCTAAACGTGGAATAGACTTAAAAACAATGCCGCTGGAAGTCTCCTTCACAACCATCGTCATGCCCTCTCTTATTTTTCTGCTATCTCTCTTGCCTTTCGCATGGTCTCTAAATAGACTTCTTCCTTTAGCCTGAAACCTTGTTTTACAAGTTCGTTTAAAATTTCTAAAAACTCGTTTAGATTCAATTCCTTGCTCTCTAAAGCTTTTAATAAGGGGAAAATTGTTCCCTTTGGTGTCAAGCCTAGCAGTCTTGCAGCCGTTCTCGCCGAGACTTCATCTACTAAAATCCCTTTTACACCTAATTTCTTTGCGAGGGAAAGGGCGGCAATCTCCTAACTCTAGCTTTATAGGGATTTCTAGGATTTCACTTTTTAAGACCTTGATCCATCCGTCGTTAATTGCCTCTTCAATTAAATAGGCGTCCCTTTCGCCTAAGTCCTTTCCCCTATCCACAACCTCGACCTTAACCTCTTCAGGTATGAAAATCTGTCCAAAGACCTTCTTTAGGAGATTCAACCTCCCTATTTTGGCTAAGTAAATTAAGAAAGTAGCGTTGGAGACAATTCGTTCTATTCATCAGGTTCTATGCCTTGAACCACTTGAATATTAGGTATTGTATTTGTTCTGTTTGTGGGTCGGGTACGGCTATTATGAACCTTTTTCTCACAGTGGTTGCGAGTCTTCCCGCTTTGACTATGTCTGTGGCTGTGATTTTGTCTGTTCGCTTTTTCACTGAGACCATGTAGGGCGCATGTTCCATGCCTGGTCCATGCTTGTATACGGCGAAGTCGCAGCCGTATTTTATGCCTGGTGTTACGATGAGACCGTGGTCACGCAGGTCTCGATAAACCGCGTACTTTAGGTCGAACTCCTCATAGAGTTTCCTAGCTCTATTTCGCAGTTTTTTTAAGCTGACTTTTGCCTTTTCTGGTCCTTCAAAGACTGAAATGGCTCCTTTTTCCGTTAGGTATAGTCCTTCCATAAGGTCGAGGATTAGTGGAGAATTAAATTCTTCGAGTTTTGGTTTAGGGATGCCAACGGGCTTTCCATAGAATCCGAGTTTGTAGAGCTCGGAGCCCCTTTTCGTATCCCACACAACCAAGAAGTTTTCGATGAATTCCGTCTCAATTTTCTCAGGCATGTTTAGCTACCTTTACATGGCGAAGGCTAGTATGCGGGCGGCGTCGGATGCGTCTTCAGCCTTGTCTGATATGGCTTCAAAAAGCTGAGTTACGTCTCTTAATAGGAGTAACACGGGAATTTCTATGTGGCTGCTGATAATCTTTATTTCCAGCTCTCTGTAGAGGTCGTCCATCACCCGCTCGGCAACTTCAACTTCCCTAGCCTTTTCAAGAGCTTTAGTTGAGCTGTAATTTAGGGTCATGGCGGTTTCCCTAAGCTTTGTGACGGTTTCGAACATTCCCTCTGAAAGCTTCATGAGCCCATCCTTTATGTCGGATGGAATCTTCCACCCTTTGTCCATGATTTCTAGTAATCGGAAGCCGATGCCTTCGCAGAAGTCCGCAATCTCGTTAACTTGGTTAGTAAAGCGGAGGAAGTCCTCCCTACTGGTTAGAACGCCCCCTATTTCGGCGAGTTCCTGCGCGACCATGCGCCTCGCAGCGCCAACATCCTCCTCCATTTTTAAGATTTCGGTGAAAAACTGCTGGGCTGATTCCCTATTGCCCTTAGCGAAGCTGTCAACCATCTGCGTAACTTTTCTAGCGACTTCCAAGACTTTCCTTAGGTGGTCTTGGCAAATGCTTAGGGCTCTCCTCTTTACTCGCTCTTCGGTCTCCACTGGAAAGACCATGACCCTCCGCCTCAGCGCTCCATTTCTCCTTGAATATAGGATGTCGTTAAGGCTTAAAAAAGTAGCGAGGGAGAAGCTGGGCTTTCCGTGGAAATTAAGGTTTTTCGCCGCCTTTTACTGGTTTACCTAAATCTTCAAATTTCGATTTATAACGAAAGTAGGCGTGAAGAAGTTCAGGAAGTCCCTCAATTTTGTTTCTAACCTGCTTCCAGGTGTCACGGTCTCGCAGGGTCACGGTGTCGTCCTTTATGGTTTGGTAGTCCACGGTTATTCCTATGGGAGTGCCCACTTCGTCAGCCCGTGCGTAACGCCTTCCAATAGACCCCGTCTCATCGTAATCCGCGCTGAAACCTTCGGCGATCAACATTTGATAA
>JBBIVD010000013.1:0-12436 GCA_037439925.1 Candidatus Bathyarchaeota archaeon | reverse complement strand
GAAAACATCACCAGAATTGAAACTTACCTAGAAAACGTTGAATCCTACCTCATTTTCGTAGCACAAAATAAATTTGGACCAGAATTCGCTGAGAGGTGGATGCAAAAAATTTCTAGGGCTAGGAGAAAGACCTATGAAGAGAAGGAGGTAAAGGTTCCTCCACGGTTCGTTCCAGGGCTCCCAAAAAACAAGCGTTGGGTGAGAATCCAAGTTTCAGAAGACGCACCGAAGGAATCCATAGAGAAACTAGCCAGAGAAAATGGGCTTTCAGGTCGAATGCAAGAAAACGGTTACATACTAGTCTACGGCGACGATGAAAAAATAAGATCCTTCGTTAAGAAGATGGCGAGAAAGTTTCGCAGCGCAAAAAGCAATGAAACAGCAATAAAACTCGCTGATAAGCAGTTTATTAAGAGTTAATTTTTTATTCCCTAAATTCTAAATTGATATCGAATTAGAGGGAGAAAATCACGAATTACCTTTACGTGAACCTTCCCTTAATCACTGCATTGACCATCCATAGAAAATCCTCCCAATATCATAGTCAGTTAAAAATAGACCGATGTTGGAGGCTATGAATCAATAAATGCCATACATCAAACAAATTAAAATGAGCGGATTCAAATCCTTCGGCCCAGCAACTGCCACCATCACACTAGACAAGGGCTTCACAGTTCTCACAGGACCAAACGGAAGCGGAAAAACCAACATTGTGGACGCCGTTTTATTCGTTTTAGGCGAGGCAAGCGCTAGAAGGCTCCGCTCCGACAACTTCGCAAAACTTCTATACAATGGAGGTCCCAGCGCAGAAGCGGAGAAGGCTAGAGGCGCTAAGGTTGTCATTCAATTTGACAATTCGGATGGTCGTATCCCCCTTGACACGAGCACAGTTACTGTTTCACGCGAGGTTAATAAAAGCGGCCAAAGCGTTTACCGACTTAATGGGAGGAGGGTTACGAGGTCCCGAATAGTCGACGTATTATCCATGGCTGGAATAAGCCCAACTGGACACAACGTAGTCATGCAGGGAACGATAACGCGAATGGCTGAAATCGCTCCGCATGAACGCAGAAAAATTTTGGAAGACTTAATTGGCATAGCCCAATACGACGCCGAAAAGGCTGAAGCTGAAGAAAAGCTTCAAGCAGCTGAAATATCCATAAAGACCGCCATGGGACGAGTCGACGAAGTACAAAGGAGAGTAGACGACCTAGAAAGGGAACGCAACGAGCTGCTCCGCTACAATTTCATTCAAGGAGAAATTAAGCGTTTTGACGCTATCAAAATCTCCCATGAAATCCTGCAGGCAGAAAGCAAAATCGCGGACCTTACTTCAAGAATTGAAGAAGTTAGAGGCAAACTTGAAAAGTTAAGGGATTTAAGGGAAAAGTTTAGGTTTCAACGCCGCGAGGTCGAAAAGGAATGGAGAAAATTTAGCTCTCAAACCGTCGAAGAAGGGGGAACACGTGTCCTCAAAGTTCAAATAAAAATAGGGGACCTAAAGTCGAAATTAACTGAATTAACAACCAAAATAGGCTCAGGAACAGCGAGCCTCGAAGGCCTAAAAAGAGTTAGGGAAAACAGCCTCCAACAGCTTGAAGCCATCAAAAAAGACATTGGCGAAACCATTAAAAGAATTCGACAACTAAAAAGGGAACACGACCGATTATCAAAAGAAATAACGATCAAACAATCTCAGCATGATCAAATCTCAAAAGAGGCGGCTCAGATAAGGGAGGGTCTAGGCGAAAACAGTAGGAAAATCCGAGAACTCGAACAGCAACTAGACGAACTATATCAAAAAATCATAGTCTATCGAAGCGATTACGCCAGAAGCAAAATGAGGATAAGGGTTCTTTCACGTAGAATTAGAGACCTCAGCAGCCGTAGGGAAGTATTTGCATCCACCTTAAACGACCTCAAAAAATCCATTATAGACCTTAAAGAGGTGGAAAAGGAACAAAGGGCACGGCTTGAAAGCCTTCAACGGGACTTAGATCGAAAGATAACACAAAAAGAATCCATAGCGAAAGAGCTTAGTGAAGCAGAAAGGATAGCTAGATCCGCTCGAGAAGCCGTGGTGGAATTCGCCACCCAACGAGAATTGGCTGAAAAAATTGCAGCCGAGGAAAAGGCGTTGAGAAACATTGAGGAGCTCGGGGAACTCGGCGCCATCGAAGGCGTATACGGAAGATTCAGAAACTTGATCAAAATGGAAAGCGGTTACGAGCATGCCTTGGATGCGGCTGCAGCTGGCTGGCTCGACTCAATTGTTGTCCGAGATTTTGACGCCGCCTTCGCCTGCGCCGAAACATTGAGAAACTTGAAGCTTGGCAGAATTAAGATAATTCCCCTCCAAGAATCATCTGCCCTTAAGCCTGCTAATCCCCCGAAAATTGAGGGGATAAGCGGAACAGCTTCTGCCTTTGTTAAATGCGCCAAAGAATACGAACCCGCCGTAACCTTTGTCTTCGGAGACACTCTAACGGCGAGGGATGAAAAAGCGGCTCTCTTGGCTTCTCGTAAAGGTTATCGAACTGTCACAATTAACGGCGACCTTTTCGAAGCTGGCGGAGGCATAGAAAGCGGGTATTACCGGGCGCCCATAGACTTTTCCTCTATCATTCCAAGCGAGCCTGCGGTTAAAAGCCTAGATCAAGCTGTTAGAGCTCTTCAGGAGCATTTAATGAGAAGACAGGGGGAAATAACCACTTTTGAAGAGGAAATAAACAGGGCTCAAGTGGAAGCCGCAAGGCTCGTTGAAGCCTCCGCCATCATGGAAAGTGAAATCGCAAGGGTGCGTACAAACGTTAAGCGCACCAAACGGAATATTAAGCGTATAGAGCGTTACATTCAACGTTCGCAGGAGCATCTCGAAAAAGAAAGGACTAAAATGGAGCTTCAGGAATCGCAGAACAAAGCGGTCCAGAAAGAAATTCGGAATCTACGCTGGGAAATAGCAGACCTGAGGAAGAAGACGGATCCAGCCCAAGTTCAGGAAATGGAGCTTCAACGAGAAAAGCTTGGAGAAACCATAATAACGTTGCATCAACAACTCGGCAGCATAGACACTGAGCTTTCAACTCTTCGATCCAAACTGGAAAACGTTCTAAAAATAGGTTCAATAAACCTTAAAATTCAGCTTAGGAAGGTGGAGCAGCAGTTTTCAACTTTGGAAAAAGAGGTGGAAGAGGCATTTCAACAAAAGGAGAAAATTGAAAAAGAGCTTTTGGAACTCGAAAAATCCAAGGAAGAAATGTCCCGCTCTGTCTTAACCGCTAGGGGAGAAGCGAAAAGGTTTACGCATCAAATCGACGAAATCGACAAGCAACTGCACGGATTAGACGCCGAATACGAACAGGCAAACGAATTATTTAATCAGCTTCAACTCAGCCTTCAAACATACCAAATGCAGCTAGACCAGCATCGCCGCCGATTAATGGAGCTCGGATACGAAAAACCCTTAGAGGTTTCGCCTGAACAACTTCTCAAAGCGGAGTCATCGCTCAACCTAATGAAACTTGAGTTGGAGCGACTCGGAGCCGTCAACCAGCTAGCCATGACACATTACGCTGAGCAAATCTCTCGGTATAAGGAGTTGTCCATTCGCATAAATGAGCTTGAAAAGGAAAAGCAGGCGATAATCTCCTTTATGAACGAAATTGAACGGAAAAAACGCGAGGTCTTCATGGACGCCTTCAACAAGGTAAACGAAAGCTTCAGCAAATACTTCTCAAAGCTAACAGGTGGAGGAGAAGCCGCCCTAAAACTTGAGAACACTGAGGACCCGTTCGCCGGCGGAATGGACATGATTGTCCAATTCCCCGCTAAGCCTCCGATTTTGGTAAGCGGAGCCAGCGGCGGAGAAAGGTCCGTGGCTGCTGTTGCCTTCATATTCGCCATACAGTATCTTATGCCCGCGGCTTTCTACATACTTGACGAAATTGACGCTCACTTGGACGCCTTCCATGTGGAAAAGCTTGGAGAATTATTAACAGAGGAGGCATCAAAGTCTCAGTTTATAGTTATCACCCTTAAGCCTGAAATGGTTAGCAAAGCCGAGAAAGTTTACGGCGTATATATGGTGAATGGTGTTTCTCGTGTGGTTTCAACCACATTTAAGGAGGAGACCGCCTAGTGGCTTCCACATCAGCCAAGAAACCCTTCTATTTTCAGCCGCCGTGGAATATCCTCTTCGAACTCCATAAACTTGAGAGGGTACGACCATGGAACGTTAACATTTCCTTTTTGTTAACCTCTTTCCTTGAGGAGATGAGTAAACAGGGAGAAGTTGACTTCAGGGCTTCGGGCGTAGCCCTTGACTCCTCCGCCACAATATATCTCATGAAGTCTAGGCTTCTGTTAAAATTGGAGGAGCCTCCGCCTTCGCCAAAGCCTCAGCCAGATTTTCTTCCCCCACCTTTGTTATATCCTCTCCGCTATGAGTTGACATCCACAACAATTCAGCACCTTTTAGACGCATTGGACGAAGCCCTGAAAGGTGAACAAATGTTTGCGTTAAAGCCACGCCTGGAACCCGTCCTTCCACCTCCGCCGGACTTTCTCCCTCCAGTCGACCTATACTTGATGGAAATTGAAACACAAATGAAGCGATTATACCGCTTTATACTTCAGCTTGCCCATGAAGAAAAGTTAATCAACTTTTCTAAAATTATAGCTGGACTGGAAAAACTTGAAGCTATCAAAAGGTTCATTACCCTCTTATTCCTTGCGCAAAAAGGAAAAATCTCACTGTGGCAGGAAGAAGAATTCGGCGAGATTTACGTAACCATTGCAGCGGAGGGAAAGGCCAGTGCAGGAGACCGAGCGTACGTCGTCTGAGGCAGTTGAACAGGGAAAATTGAGGCAAGACTTAGCCCTTGTGGAGGCGGCTCTTTACGTGGCTGGGCGCCCCTTAGACCTGAAGACTTTGGCTTCCATTATCGGAACTCGGTCTAAAAGGAGGGTTCAGAATGTCGCGAGAGAACTCGCAATAGAGTATGGAAAGCGCAACACCGCCCTTGAAATCCGAGAACTAGAGGACGAAAGATTTGTTTTGCAACTAAAGGCGGAATACACACCAAAAGTTCGAAAGTTAGCTATAAGACCGCTTCTAGGCACAGGACCACTAAAAACCCTGTCTTACATTGCCTATAGGCAGCCCGTTCTCCAAAAACAGGTCGTAGACGTGCGGGGGCCGCATGCCTACGACCATATTGACCAACTTGAAAGTCAGGGGCTAATTACTCGGGAAAGGGTTGGGCGGACAAAAATGCTGCGGACCACGGACTTTTTCGCCGACTATTTTGGTTTAAGCCGCAACCCACAACTGATGAAACGCCAGCTCAGAAGCATATTTGAAGAACTGAATAAACCCAAAACGTAAAAGATAAACGTAAAGATAGCCTTAAATACGCCGAATTTCCGTATTCTCTTCGAAACCTCTTGGAGGATACTAAGGCTTGTCAGTTTGGCACGGCGACTTACACAAAAGGAAAACCTCGGGCAGTAGGAAACGTCCCTACCGAATGAAAAGGAGGCATGAAAGGGGCTCTTTCCCAACTGAAACAACCCTAGGCGAAATAAAAAAGAAGGCAAGCCGCAGGCGCGGGGGCGACATAAAAGTTCGGCTCATGGGCGCAACCCATGTAAACGTTTCTGATCCGTCAACTGGAAAAACCGAGAAAGCCGAAATCATCCGCGTGATAGAGAACCCTGCCAATGTGGATTACAATCGCCGAGGCGTAATCACAAAAGGAACAATCATTGAAACCCCCCTAGGCAAAGCCCGCGTAACATCCCGCCCAGGACAAAACGGACTCGTAAATGCCATCCTCATACCCGAAAAAGCCGCCTGAGAATTGCTTGAATTTAATACCGTAACGATTAAAGCATTTTAACCCCTACGTCTCCTTTAGGTGACTGGATGCGGAAACAAGACAAAATCATTTTATGGCCCATTTATTTTGACTCAAATAAAACTAGGTCAAAGGGTCGTAAAGTGCCGAAAAAGCTTGGCGTACCTTCGCCCACAATTGAGGAAATCCGAAAGGCGGCTGAGCAGCTGGGCTTTCGACCTGAAATTATTTCTGAAGTCGCTTATCCGAGTGCGTCGTGGCAGAAAAGTGGCTTGGTCTCTGTTCCAAAAAAGGATGCTAAAGTTCGAATTTTGCGAAGGATTGCTCAAAAAATTGTGGAAAATCGTGTTCAAACTTAATTTATGATGTGGGGGCGTTAGAAAGGTTTAAATAAAGCTGTACGGTTCAAAACCTCAATATTTTACGAGGGGGAAACTTGCAGAGAATTGGACTTGTCCTACACGTGGGCTCTGGCAAGAACCTAATCCTCAAGGCTGAAAAAACTCCGCGAATCGGCGATAAAGTGATTGATGAACTTCTCAAGCCCGTGGGAACAGTATTCGACATTTTTGGGCCTGTTTCATCTCCATACATATCGGTGAAAACCAAGGTTAAGGAGCCGCATGATCTCGTCGGCAAAGTTCTCTACGCTTCCCCTCAGTCTGGCATAATAGGAAAGGAATGAAAATGAGTGAGGATAAAGTTCCTCTGCAGCCCATGAAGGTTCAGCGGTGCCCCGAATGTGGAAGTGACAGAGTTATGCGAGACCATGAGTACGCCGAAATTGTTTGCATGGACTGCGGATTCGTTATTGCCGCTAAACTTGCAGATCAAGGGCCGGAGTGGCGTGCCTTCGACCATGAGCAGAGGGCTAAACGCACCAGAGTTGGCGCTCCGCTAACCTACAGCATTCACGATAAGGGCCTTTCAACTATGATTGATTGGCATGATCGCGACGTTTACGGCCGAAGGCTTTCCCCAAGTCAAAAAGCCCAGGTTTATCGTCTTCGAAAGTGGCAGCGACGCATCCGAGTTTCCGATGCCACGGAACGGAACCTCGCCTTCGCCTTATCGGAAATCTCCAAAATAGCTAATGGGCTTAACCTGCCCAAAAATATTCTTGAAACTGCCTCTGTGGTCTATAGGAAAGCCGTCAAAGAACATTTGATTCGCGGGAGGTCCATTCAGGGCGTCACCGCAGCCGCCATTTACATGGCTTGTAGACAATGCAACCTGGCAAGAACCTTAGACGAAATCGCCGAGGCATCGAATATAGACAAGAAGGAGGTTGGGCGCAGCTATCGTTTCCTAGTTAAGGAACTCGACTTCTTCATTCCACCCTTAAAGCCCAGCCAATATGTCACAAAATTCTCCAATCAGCTTTCCATGCAGGGAAAAGTTGAGGAAATAGCCCACAAAACCCTAACTGCGGCGAAGTCTCTTAAGCTGACGTCGGGAAGAGGACCCACAGGCATAGCTGCAGCCGCAAGCTACATCGCCTCCGTGCTAACGGGTGAAAGAAAAACCCAGAGGGAAATAGCCGAAATAACCGAAGTCACCATAAGAAACCGCTATAAAGAATTGGTTGAACGCCTCTGGTTCCATATATCACTTTAAACCTGAATCTACAGAAGATCGGGCTTCTAACTTTTAGATTATTTTTCCTTTTCAGCGAAAGCATTTATTCTGTATGCCCCGTGTTAAAGAAGGTGTGGGCGTCGAGGGTTTAGGGTTGAAGATAAAATGCGTTATATTTGACTTTGACTGTACGCTCGTGAACCTCGCTGATTTCGTGGATTGGAAGCGGGCTAAACAGCTAGTTATTCAAACTTACTTAAAGCGCGGTGTTCCTGAAAATGTTGTGGAAAAATATGAAGAAGACGGCTTCCTACTGCCCTTGCTGAATGGAGTGTATGAAGAATTGTTGAGGCGATTCCCTCTCGATGAAGCGAAAAAGATACAGACGGCGGCATATAATGTGCTGGAAAAATTCGAAAACGAGGGAATAAATGATGCCAAGATGATTTGCGGTTGCCTTGAAGCCTTAAATTGGCTTAAGAATCGAGGCGTAAAAATTGGAATAGCAAGCTCCAACTCAGAAAAAGTTGTTAAAGAAATCTTGAAGTTGCACAATCTTAATTTTTTTATTGACGTCATTGTTGCTCGCGATGTAAACCATAAATTGAAACCGCACCCCGGCCAATTTCTCTTATGCCTAGATAAAATGGGCTGTAAACCGCAAAATAGCGTTGTCGTCGGCGACGGTTACGTGGATATGGTAGCAGCCAAAAGAGCAAGAATTTTGGCTATAGGAGTTTCAACAGGGCGGACCAGTGTGGAAAAACTAGCGGAGGCAGGAGCAAACAAAATCATTAAGAGTTT
The DNA here is from genome assembly GCA_037439925.1 of Candidatus Bathyarchaeota archaeon. Taxonomy (GTDB): domain Archaea; phylum Thermoproteota; class Bathyarchaeia; order Bathyarchaeales; family Bathyarchaeaceae; genus JBBIVD01. The sequence goes on along the minus strand of JBBIVD010000013.1, from coordinate 4,196 downwards.
ACATGAGCTTCCAGAGGCACTCTTAAGTTTAGACACTTCTTTGGAAACCTAGGATGAGAGTTAGATATAAAAGCCACGTTTACTCAACTGAATAAGAGAGGTGCGTGAAATGCCGACGCATGGTAGTTTGTCAAAAGCTGGGAAAGTCCGTTCGCAGACTCCTAAGATTCCGCCTACGCCTAAGAAGGGTCGCATGCCTAGGATGAGGTGTCGACGCAATTACGAGAAGCGGATGGTTCTCCAGCGGGAATCTGGCCAAAACTGGCGTTGAATCGTTTTAGTTTTTGATAATTTATTGTACTAAATTTAGGTAAGACGAGACTTATAGCTAATTGAGGTTTGGCACGCAAGGAGTTTGCTAGCGAAGTCTACAAAGTGTTTATTCTATTTTCTTGTATACGATGTCTTTTTCCCTGACTTTGTCTTCGACCTTAAGTCCAATTGAGTCTCCGGGCTTGGCTTTCTCAATTTTCTTGTGTTCTATTTCCATGGTCTGCTCAAAGTCTGTCGTGGTTCCCTTTATCCTGATTTTGTCGCCTACAGCAATGGGAGCGGTTACCTCAACTATGGCTACCCCGATTTTTGGGAAATAATGGGTTATTGTTCCAACTTCTTTTAGTTTTTCCTCTGACATGGTTACTATTTAGAATATTTCACAGTTAAAACATTTACTAGCCCATAATCACGGCGAAACATGTTCCATGTTAAATTTAAAGCACTATTAAACGAAAAATAAGAGGTTAAGATGCTTAAGTTACTTCTTTCTTACTCAGCACCTTTCGGAAGGTTCTGCTACATTGTGGGCAGTCGAAAAGGCCGATTTCAAGCCGCATTTTTCTGCCCATTTTGTTCGGGCGCCCATCCACTGTCCACGTTTTACTCGCAGGAACGATAGACTTACATTTTGGGCAAGTCGCAAGTTTCACTTCCGCTTTTTTCGGTCTTTTAATAATCATGTTCACTACGCTGAATATTACCCATCCTATGACACCGTAGATTATTCCGTTTACGATGCCGTTTATGTAGACAATGTAGACATCATATGGTGGTTCCACGGGTGCCGTGATAAATTGTTTAGTGATAATTTCTGCGGGTGGAAGCCCTCCAGGCGCAACGATGGAAATCAATGTCATAAGAAGGAATATGATCACAAATATTACGGCGCCTATCAAGGTTTACCACGCAACTGCTTTTATCCATCTAAATATATAAGAATATCCATGTTTCCGATGCTAGGTCACAATGCCCATTCTGTGCAGTTCTTCTTGAAGGCTGGCTTTGGTTTGTTTTAGGCTTTGCCTCTGTTCCACGTATTCGTCGCCGCTGATTTTTCCAGCTTTAAAGGCTTCGTCAAGCCTGTTTAACTGAGCGTCTATGTCGGCTATTCTTGTCCTAAGCTGATCTACGTAGGAGACGGCTGCTGCCTCCTCTACGATTTGGGCCGGTGTGAGCGAAGCCTTAATGTTTCCGTCTTCAATCCTCAGTATTCTGTGGGCGGCTCTAGCAACGCTGGGGTCATGCGTCACCATAACGATTGTCTTACCAAGTTCGCGGTTAACCTTCACCAAAAAGTCAACAACAACTTTGGCGGTTACAGTGTCCAACTCTCCAGTGGGCTCGTCAGCCAAGACTATTGGTGCGTCATTAGCCAAAGCCGCGGCTATAGCCACCCGCTGCTGCTCTCCACCACTCATTTCACTAGGCTTATGATTAGCCCTAGGAGTTAAGCCCACAACCTCGAGGAGCATCTTAACCCGTTCGGCCCTCTTACCGCGAGGGACGCCCATGGCAATCATGGGTAATTCTATGTTCTCAGCGGCGGTTAAGGTTGGAATTAGATTCAAGGTCTGAAAAATATGGCCAACGGTTTTCCTTCTGTAATTTACCAGTTGGGGAGTGGATAGGGATGTAACCTCGGTGTCGCCGACTTGAACTGAACCTGCTGTGGCTGTGTCCAATCCGCCAACTATGTTAAGGAGCGTGGTTTTTCCGCTTCCGCTTGGACCAATAATGGAGATCATTTCTCCCTCTTTGACATTCATGCTTAAGCCCCTTAGAGCTTGAACTTCCACTTTTCCCAAGCGGTAAACCTTAATCAAGTCTTTAACCACTATTTCTACGCCTGCCAAACTTAACGCACCATCCTCTCAAGCCTTGAGACATACCTTCTAGCCATTAGGATGATTGGAATTATAGTTGAAACAAAAACTAGGGCAAAACACGTGGAAATCGTCAATATTGAGTCCACGGGAAAAACCATACGCCTAGCAACTAAAGAGTAGGCGAAGGCGTTGGCGGCAGCCACGTTTCCCCGCACAATTATTAGGCCCACAACAGCGCCGAGCAAAACGGAAAAAACCACCACTGCTAAGTTCTCCACTAGGAGCATTGTGGCCAATTGCCTAAAGGATAAGCCGCGAACGCTCATAATCGAAACTTCTTTGCTTCTTTCTTTTAGGCTAACGAAGGTTACTAGTGCGGTTCCCACAGACGCCGCCAAAACAGCGAAGAAAACGCCAAGCCGCTGAACGTTCGCTGACCCACTAAAGAGAATGTTTGTCTGCCGCTCTTGAAGCCGCTCCGCAACCGAATCGACTCTAATTATGCCTAAGCTCTTATCGGATTCGAGTTCCCAAATTTGATCCGCCACCACCACGCCGTCCGCTCCATCTTTCAGCTCGATTAAAAGCTTGGTTGACGCAGTAACGTCATCGCTTAACTCGCTGTATAATCCCTCGGACACGTAGGACCAGTATCGGCTCCATAGGTATTCTTCGGGTATTCTGATTCCAAATGGAGAAACTTCTGTTCCGAAAAACCCTACGACTCTAAGGCGATAGGGAGAAGACTCCCCGAATGTCAAGGTAACCGTGTCTCCAACATTTATTCCTAGATTTTTAGCTATGCCACGTTCTAAAATAATTGTGTAATTGTCAGACGCTAGGGATTGGAAAGCTGATTTTATGTCTCTTCCAGCGAACCATTCGCTCTCATGGTAAGCCGTGTTAAGCCAATCTTCAGGATTGACAGCCTTTAGGGTCATACTCGTCAAGCTTGATAATCCCCAAAATTGGTGTTCCATGGCTGTGGACGAGATTACGTCCGACAAGTTATTTTGTATTTCATTCACTATCACCGAGACATTTGTTGCAGAGTCCAAATAGACGCTTATGTCGGCGCCCACTTCGAAATAAATTTCACGAACTGCATAGTCCTGTTCAGTGGCTAAGGCTCCGTTTGCTTGAACGCTATAACCTATAATTAAGGCTATTAGGAAGGCTATGGAGGCGGCTCGAGCGGGGTTCCTCTGAATGTTCCTCGTGGCCAGCGAGCCTAAATCGCCTAGAAAACGCGCTATTTTAGTGGTTAATTCTTGAAATCCTAGGGATCCACGTATGAAGATTTTTGTGAAGCCCCAAAAGAAAAGTAGTGGACCTATGTAAGTCAGCACGTATACATCGAAAATCATCCATATTCCCAACAGGATGAGGATAACAATGTTCATCGTAGGCGGGGATCCCATCATAACTGTAGCCAAGTTTATTCCGAGAAGAAACATAATTATCTTGTAAGTGCCAAGTGTAAAAGCTATCCAGGGCAGCTTCTTCCTGTAAGGTTTAGTCTCCTCCACATACCTATATTCGGTTAGGGCTTCCACAGCGTTAAGGCTTGAAGCCCTTCTAGATGGCTGAAAAACGGAGAGAAAAGTTATAGCGATGCTAAAGATTAGCACTAAAATTACGGTGTCTGGACCAATTACTGCCACGCCGCTGAACTCGCCGCCGCTTAACTTGACGAATAAGGGGTTAAGCAATAGGCTTAGTGCCACCCCTATGACTCCGCCTAACAGCCCAATTATAGTGGCTTCGCCTAAGAACATCCTTAGGAGTTGACTTCTCGAGAATCCCTTCGTTAGCAGAAGGCCGATTTCGCGGCGCCTTAGGTTCAGAGAGACATCAGAAACTGTCATTCCCATGTACCACGCTACAAAAAACACTGGAACAGCGTTAATTATGAAGTTAAGCCTCATAGTTGAAACCGTATATTGATGGCTGGTCAGAATGCTTTCTAGGTTATTCGCTGCGTATAACCCGTAAGCCATAATTTCATTGTTGATCCGAGTTGTAATGGCACTAACTCTGTTTATGGAGCCGCTGATGTCCCAAGGATTAATCAGCTGTTCTCGGTCGAGATAT
>JBBIVD010000012.1:11092-13532 GCA_037439925.1 Candidatus Bathyarchaeota archaeon | reverse complement strand
AAATTTCCCTTATGGCATTCCTCCAGAAATTGTCTGAGAGGAAATTTATTGGGGTCCTTATACCTGAGGTGAAAGAGGAGGAAAGCCCATCAGTTCTTCGCAAAATGAAATTACCTTAACCCTCAATATTCCTAAAATTCATTCGATTATTTTCGCTCCTTTCCACATGGGCTTAAACGATGCGGATCATATTAGAAAATTATTCATGGTATAGGCATATGGAAGTTGAGCTTAAAAAATTAGGCGAATCAAAACCTACGGTGATCTGCACGCTTTTTTCTCTAGCTCTATTTTTTAGGCTGCTCTTCCTATTCTTTGTGTCTGGACTGGAGTACTGCGGATGGTACCATGACTCTTATCATCATTGGCAAATAGCCTACTACTCTCTCTATGTCGGCTTTAAACAGAATCCGCCGAGAATGTGGGACCTTAACGGAATGGAATACTTCTGGGGGCTGCTTCCAACCCTCACGGAATCCTTTCTCCTATGGCTGTTCAGAACCACGAGCATTGTGCCCTTCCGCATTTTCAACTCGATAATGGGAAGCCTCTCCGCCTGCCTAATTTACCTCCTAGGGAAAAAATACTTTGATGAGCAAACTGGGCTTTTTTCAGCCATGCTTGTGGCAGTATGCCCAATTTTATGGGAAGTTGACACGAGCGGAATGCTGGAACCCATGGGCGTCGCTCTTCTGCTTTTCGCTCTGCTTTTACATGACAGAAAACCCTTCGCATGCGGCCTTTTCCTTGGATTAGCTTCGCTGTGCCATATTGAATTTTGGTTTTTAGCTTTAGGCATGTGCAGTTTTTACCTCGTCTTTAAAAGCTCTATAGTGAATTTTGTTCCCTCCATCCTCGGCTGGCTGGCTCCCACAACGCCTTATTTTTATTTCATGCAAACCAGGACGGGCGACTGGCTTTATGCACTAAAATACAATTATTTTTGCAACGTTGTCGGAGAATGGCTTGACGTGTCATTACCCCTAAAAGCCCAAATACTGCCTAGATTCATCGCTGCTGGATTTCTGCCGCTTTTTGCCGCCGTCTTTCTTTATCTAATAAAGAATAGGCCTAGAGGATATGTTCTCCATGCTTTTTTCTGGAGTTTTACAGCTATGCAAGGAGCGATTTTTGGTCTCACGGCTTATTTAACGCCATATCTGATTGTGGGTCAAGCTCCTAGGCTCTTAATAGATCGGCTCTTCGCCATAAACTACTATTACATTTCACTAATGGCGGCATTAGCCCTAAAAAGGCTTTCAGTGAGGCTTCCTGCTTGGCGCATGGGATTTTCTTATCCTTCTTTACTGTTCCTTTTCATGGTCGTCCTTTACCTTTCAAGTTTCACGCTTGTGGTTCAGCAGTATTTCAGCGACGTCTATTATGTTCCTTATGCTAAGCAGACTCGAACAGCCGACTGGATCGCATCAAACCACAACGGAGGATCAGTGATTAGCAGCCTAGTCATCTTGAACTATAGGTTAATTAGAAATGGCTTTCCTTACGGCATGGTTTTCGGTTCCTTGTACTCTCCGAGGTATTATGGCAGCGAAAACGTCACGGAGTCTTACCTTTGGTTAAGGAACCTTAACGTCACATGGATAGTCCTTGACCAAAGCATTGTTGAAAACTTTCCTTTCTTAGAAGATCATCCTGACTGTTTTCCGCCCTTCCACATGAGAACTAGACCGCCCGAATGCGAATATGTGTATTATGTTAATCAAACTGAGTTAAAGTCTATCTTAGAGGAAAACCGAGGATAGGCTTTCACTCTTTGAGCCACCATTCTCGAATGTAGCTAATTTAACTGCTTTAACGGTTTCACGATTTTACGGGTAAAGGGATGAGAAGCCCTGTTAACTATTATGCGTCCCTTGAACAGAGAATAGTCTAGGGCAATGAATATTCTCCACATTAGGTGGGCTAGGGCTTCTACGCCGCGGAGCTTCTCTTCCCCGTTTATAAGCGTCGGTCTGCCGCCAACCACGCCTACTTTCTGGTTTTTGAAGTGTTTAAGAAGTCTTTCCAAACTTCCTTTCTCAGGGAGAACGTCGGCGGGAACGAAAAATAGATATTTTCCTTTATAGGCGCTAAGTGTTTCATTAACGGCTGAAGCCTTGCCCTTTCTTTCGGGCTCCATAGTCTTACACGCGGGTCTTTCTCGCAAAATTCTTTCACAATGCTAGGAGTTCTGTCTGTGCAGCCCGAACAAACTACTATAACTTCGAAGCTGAAGGGCAAATTCTGTTCATATAGAAGGTTTGTGAGCAACCTCTCTACGTTATCTTCTTCGTTATATGCGCAAACGCCAATCGACACACTTACGTTATTTTGTTTTCTAGGCAATGATGCGTGCTCCTAAATACAAATGTATTTTTATGTATCTCAATAAAAATTAGCCAATCTTTCAGAAAACAGCGCTTTTTCGGAAAAAAGCCTT
>JBBIVD010000012.1:0-11061 GCA_037439925.1 Candidatus Bathyarchaeota archaeon | reverse complement strand
AGTTTAGCATCTCGTTTTTATTGAGCTTTGTTTTTCCAGCCTTTCTTTCTACAAAACTTATTGGAATCTCAGCGATTTTTAACCCCTCTTTTTGGCACTTGAACAGCATTTCAATTTGGAACGCATAGCCGTCTGCCATAATCGACGGATATGCCACCTTCTTAAGCGCCTTTCGGGTGAAAGCCCTATATCCACTGGTTGCGTCATAAACCCTTATGCCAAATAGCCGTCTGGCTAACTGATTGGCTATAAAGCTCAGAAAACGCCTACGGAAGCCCCAACTGACGGCTTTGCCCCCTGGAACTCGTCGACTTCCAACCACAACATCGTAGCCTTCTTCAATTTTAGCTAAAAAATCTGGAAGATTTTTCGGATCATGGGAAAGATCGGCGTCCATTTGGAAAACTATGTCTGGATCTATCTTTTGAAATGCATGGGCGAAACCTTGCCTATATGCGGATCCTACTCCGAGCCTAGCGTGACGATGCAAAACTTCAACTTTGTCATATGTTTTAGCCAGTTCTTCGGCTAAGTTTCCGGTGCCATCTGGCGAATTATCATCCACGACTAATATGGTGGCTGAACCTGCGAGTCCGTGGGAACGAAGGACATTGTGAATTGCGGGAATAATTCTTTGAAGATTCTCCTTTTCGTTATATGTCGGTATAACAATGCAGATTTTCTTTTGAGCCAATTCAGTGTACCCATTTTCATTAACCAGAGCGATTAATTTATCTTAATTGCTATAAAAAGGCAAAGTGCAAATGGGTAATTATGTTTCAAGAAAGATTTTTAAAAAGCTAAGTCCCTCTTCTAAAGGGGCTGAACGTGATCTGTTATGTCTAAGGCTAAGAGGATTGTCCGTTGCCCTGAATGCGCATTCGATTTCGACATAACTTACGGGAGAACCTTCGCTTGCGCTGGATGTCCTTCCTCTGTTCAGTGCACCATGGCTAAATGCCCAAAATGTGGAAACGAATTCCCCTTAGAATCCAAATCTGGAAGCACTCACTTAAACCTTTACAGAAAATACGCTCAAAATTTTGAGTAGAAAATCATAGCTTCAGATGAAACGGCAAGTCTTCATCTATATATCCTTTTTCGATGCGTCTGGGACAGAAACATGGTTTATAATCCCTTAACATAGTTATGTTTTTACCAGAAAAGGCTGTTGCCCAACAACTGCGCAACATAGCCGATCTCTAAAATATGAGGGAGCGACCGAGTTGCAAAGACAGGAGCTAATGCTTAAAACCGAAGTTAAAAGGAGCGAAAAACCCAAAGAAGTAGAAGGAAAGCTTGCTTGGAAAAACGGACCAGACGCCATTAAAGAAGGGCACGACATATTTAAACAAGAAATGAAGGGGAGAAAGCTAGGTAAGGTCCGCCATAGAAAGAAGACCGATAATGGTAAGCTGAAGTCCACTCAAATTAAGGTTAAGGAACGATGTAGGAATCTTCGAGATCAGGACAAAGCCAGAATCTTAGCCTCAAAAATCGTGGATTTGATAACTCTGAAAACTCTAACCGTAGTGATGCCCGTGCTCAAGCAAACGAAGACCATGTCTATGAGCTTAACGCGACCAATAATTATTGAGAAAGCCTCGTTTGAGGCTGACCAGATTGTTCAACCGAGGAATGTGCCGCCGATCATATACCACGAGGCTGATCAACCAAAGGCAAAGATAATTAAGGTGTCGGAAAAAGCTGAGAAAACTCTAACCTTGATAAGGTCCATGCTTAAAGAAACAGAGTTCCTCGCCGAAAAGCCATTAGATGAAGAGAGCATTCCGCCTCCAGCCCCAGAGAAAACTATAATCGAGGAAGAACTTAAGGCTCCGGAAAAAACTTCGATTGAGGAAGAGCCTTCGGTAGTAGCGGTAAAACACTTACACATGAAGAGGACTCCAACTGGGATACCGGGTTTAGATGACTTAATTGAGGGCGGATTCGCTAGGGGCGACTTAATCGCCATTGCGGGAAAGGCTGGAACGGGAAAAAGCACTCTTGCCACGCAGTTTCTGGTTCAGGGAGCCTTAGAACACGGGGAAGCTGGAGTTTACGTCACATTTATTGAAGATGCTGCCACCTTGCGTCGAAACTCTGCGAGTTTCGGATGGGACCTAAAATCCCTTGAAAAAGCCAAAAAGATAAAAATCGTGGACGGGCTTCCGCCTATGCCCTCAGATGCCCTGGTGAAAACCTTGCAGAAGACGGTTGCTTCAATCAATGCGAAAAGGCTGGTCATAGACTCCATCACGTCCTTGGTTAGCAACTCGCAAACTCCTATAGATCCGAAGGCGTTTACAAAACTGCTTTATCAAAGCGTCAAAAAAGGCGGTTGTGTAACGCTTTTGATCACTGGCTTCGACGACGAAGAAAATCTTAGCTTTGGGATCGAAGAGATCGTGGATGGAATCATAGTGTTGGAGGCTATTCTTGAGGGAAATGGAATTAAAAGACGAGCCATAATCCGCAAAATGAGAGGAACGGAACACAGCATGGCATATCAGGACGTAACCATATCGAACAACGGCGTGGTCTTTAGGCCTATGCCGACTGGGCGAATACCAAAAATATACTAAGCACTCACGGACTCTGCAAAATCGACCCATTGTTGCAATTTTCCGTTTCGGCAACTAACAGTAAAGTATTAATAATTATTTGAGCGTAAACTCTGTGTCGTGAGAAATATGACATCAGCCGAAAAGCGAGAGATTATTTTTCCAATCAGTGAGGCATTTCGTTTCTGCTTTGAAAGCATTCGTAAACGTTTCACAAGGGCAATCATAACCGCTCTTTCCATCGTACTTGGAATATCCTTCATGGTTACGCTGCTCACTATGGCTTTGATCCTCAGTGCGATCGGTGAAGCCGCAGGCGGGGGCATTCAAGCCTATCAATACTGGATGGCTGCAATCGCCCTCCTTGTCTGTGGCGTTGGAATTATTAACTCCATGTTGATGTCCGTCACTGAACGATACAAGGAAATAGGCACTATGAAGTGCCTCGGCGCAACGAACGGAAACGTCCTTGAAATATTCCTCATAGAATCCGCCATACTTGGCTTAATTGGCGGAATAATCGGAGCGGTCATAGGCTGGTTGGCGGCTGTAGTAATATATGGCCTTCAACTTGGATTTCCAGTAGTCTTCAGCGTACCGACGCTCGCTTATCTATATGAAATTGGGCGCGCCGTAGTCGTGGCACTCGGGCTCAGCATAGCCGCTGCGGCTTATCCAGCGTGGCGGGCTGCTAAACTAAGTCCAGCTGAGGCCCTACGATATGAAGTATAGTGGAAAAAGGTTTATTTTTCCGCTCCGATATATACTTCGGCTCTGGTCTCATAACGATCAATGCGGCCGTCTCGGAGGTAAACGATTCGGTCGCTGACATCAAGCATTTTTAGGTCATGGGTCGCCGCGATTATTGTGACTTTCTCGGTTTTGTTGAGTTCTCGAAGCAGATTAATGATTTCTAATCCAGTTTCAAGGTCTAGGTTTCCTGTGGGTTCGTCGGCCAATACAATGACGGGCCTATTGGCCAGCGCCCGTGCGACGGCAACTCGTTGTTGCTGTCCTCCACTGAGTTCCACTGGCTTGTGGTTGAGCCTATCCCCGAGCCCAACTGTCTCCAGAATTTCCGTCGCCCTTTTTATGCGTTCCTCTCGACTCACGCCAGCGAAGATCATGGGTAACATAATGTTTTCTATGGCTGTTAGCACTGGTATTAGGTTGAAGGTTTGGAATATGTACCCGATTTTTCTGCATCTAAGCCAGGCCAACTCCTTAGAAGACATTTTGGAGACATCGTTGCCCTCAATGATCACGTGGCCCTTAGTCGGCCTGTCTATTCCTCCTACCATGTTGAATAGCGTGGTTTTTCCCGAACCTGAAGGACCCATAATCGAAAGATATTCTCCTCGCCTAATTTTCATGTTAACTCCATCTAGGGCCTTAACTGTTATTGGGCCCATCACGTAGTATCTGGCGAGGTCCTCGGTTTCAACAACGTATTCAAAGCTGATGGTTCATCCCTCACATGTCATTTGCGAGTATTGTCTAAGTGTTTTATGAACTAATCTTTAAATTTTGTGCTCGCTGGTTCTGGGCGTCTTCGAGTGTTAAATGCTGAAAGATAAATAAAATGCTAGGTGGTGAAAGAGCATGGTTAAGAAGGGAAAAAGCTTAAAGATTAGCGTCAAATAACCCGGGTGGGCACCCTATATATAGCCCCCCTCTAGCGTCGCCGAGAACAAGTGTAAAAGCAAAAGTTTGCACGAAAATTTTGACACCTAATTTTTCTTTATACCTCTATTGCAGAAACGTTGGGTTAGACTTTTAAACTGTATCACCTATATTCGTAGGGCATGAGCATTAGTGAGCGTCTCTTCAAAAAGGAATATTACCTACTGTATTTCAGTATCTTCCTCATCATTATGGGCTCCCTCATCATTGTCTTCGACCAAGCTGGATACTTAATGAAAAAGCGTGGACTCGAGCTAGACCGCCTCGAAGGCACGCTTCCTGACACTGGTCCTCACAGCTACGCCAATGAAACTGAAAGAATGAGAATTAATCGGCTATATAATTATCTAGAACCTTTAGGCGAAGGAATTATGTCAACAGGATTCTGGATTCTATCCCTCTCCCTCATCATTCTGAGCTTAATAGATACGGAGCTGTCTGAAAAGATAAGGCTGGCCCTAGTAGTCGGTGCAATAGTGGTAATGATACTTGTGGCATACGGACTATACAGCATAACCTTCTCAATAACCGCAGGCATCCAAGGGCAAGGAAGTTAACGCAGACTTTCACTGAACATAATAGTACTCCCCAATCTTCTTCTGGTATCTGTCAAGTTTAGACTCTTCCTTGTTAACTCTGGGTCTTTTCGTCGTTGGATCCCTGCGGAAAGTTATGTTCATGTCCTTTAGGAAGGAGTTCATTCCATTTCTGAGGCTTGTCGGCGGCTCGGCTTTTCCTTGAATTCCAGGGATTCCAGTGAAGATCATTAGGCGGTCGGCGATGAAGTCTTGGGCAACTACGTCGTGTTCCACAACGAAGGCTGTCACGTTTCTGTCTTCCACTGTTCGCCTTATGGTCCTAGCCATAGAAAGTCTCTCTTCCACGTCTAAGTAGGCACTAGGCTCATCTAGAAGATAGAGCTCAGCCTTTCGGGATAGGCATGCGGCTATGGCGGCTCTTTGAAGTTCCCCTCCGCTGAGTTCGGCTAAATCGCGGTCGAGAAAACTTTGCACGTTTAAGGGCTGAAGTATTCTGCTTTGATACCAGCTGGACGCAAAATCGTCTTTAGCCAAGCTTCTCAGAAGCTCTTCGACTGTTCCCTTGTATTCCGCAGAAATATATTGGGGCTTATAGCTTACAGCTAATTCGCCACGCGTGGGCGCCGTTCCTTCTTCAGGCTTTTCAATTCCGGCTAAAAGCTTAACAAAGGTTGTTTTTCCAATGCCATTAGGACCCAGTATACCTATAACTTCGCCACGCTTGATTTCCCCAGGCTCCACATCCAACGTAAAACCTTCGTAAATTTTCTTCATTTTAGACCACTTTAACAGTGTTTCACCAGTCGCTAACCCGACCGCGGGAGGCTTCACGTGGAAAGCTATGGGCGTGTCCCTGAAGCGGACGTTTTCATCGGGAATAAAGCCCTGAAGGTAAATGTTGATTCCAACTCTCACGCCGTGAACGTGGGAAACAATGCCGTAAACTCCTGGGGTTCCATAGAAAATGCAAATTTGATCGGATAGGTAATCGAGGATGGCGAGGTCATGCTCAGCTACAATTACGGTTTTTCCATCCTTTTTCAGGCTTCGTATGGCTCTGGCAGCCTCAAGCCTCTGTTTTACATCTAAGTAGCTTGAAGGCTCGTCGAAAAGGTAAACGTCCGCCTCCTTGCATATGGTGGCTGCTATGGCTACTCTTTGAAGTTCGCCCCCGCTCAAAACGTTAATAGGACGATTCCATATAGCTTCAAGTTGAAGCTCATCCTTTAAGTTTTTCAGCTTGCCTCTTTCGTCAACCTTTTCAAGGAGAGACCCAACCTCGCCTGAAACCACACGGGGGATTTTGTCAACGTACTGCGGCTTATGCACCACCTTAAGTTCATTCATGCTTAACCTTTGAAAATAAGCTTGGAGCGTTGATCCCCGATAATGCTGAATAAGAGTAGGCCAGCCTGGAGGATCCTCATAATTTCCTAAGTTCGGCTTAATTTCTCCAGAAAGAATATTCAGGGCAGTGGTTTTTCCCGTTCCGTTTTGTCCCAGAAGCCCTAAGACCACGCCAGGAGAAGGGATGGGAAGGCGGAACAGCTTAAAGGTGTTTGGTCCAAATCGGTGGCTGCATTCCGTCTCAAGCTCGTCTGGAAGGTTAACTATGAAAAGCGCCTTAAATGGGCACTTCTTGCTGCATATGCCGCACCCCACGCAGAGCCTTTCCACCACGAACGGCTTTGAATTTTCGAAGCGGATAGCCTCCACTCTACTCCTCACTTGGGGACAAAAACGATAGCATGCTTTTTGGCAGCGTTCAGGTTCACAACGGTCTTCATCGAGCACGGCGACTCTAGTCATTGTCCTTCCCGTTTACGTTTGCTGATTTAAAAGTTAAAGAGACTAATATAAACCTAAATTTGGCTTAGATTGTAGGATTGCAGAAATGTGAAAATAAATAAAGGCGACTTTCCGTGATCATAAAAAATTACCATTCTTCCTCTTCCCATTCTTCTTCCTCTTCTTCTTCCCCCCATTCTTCTTCCCATTCTTCCTCCATTTTTTCACCTCCTTTACAGCCCACAAGCCTTTATTCAACCCATCGAGCCTTTTTTAAGCCTTTCCATTCGCTGAGGCTGAGTATACGAAAAGCTTTTAAGGGCGTAAAAGTTCTTGGCTGATTTTCTTGATAAAAAGGGATAATAGGAAGTTTCACTTGTGAATATTTTGGGATGATGTGTGGCGACGGCGTGGAGCTTCGGCGATGACCAGCCGAAAACGCACTGACCCTAAACTCTTAAAGCCGTCAAAAGAGCCACGTGCTCAATCACCAATTCAATTAAGGCTTGTCTTTCTGAGCCTTCCTTCTTTAACTTAGCCCCGAGTTCGAGGTCGGAAATTTTGAACAGCTTTTTAACAGCTTCAAACTTTTCTTCACTTAATTCGATGACGTTGTCGTCGCGTTCACCAGACACAAGCCCAGAGACAACTTCTAACGTCGCTTTTGCCCTTTGCTGCGTGTCAGCTACTACGAGGACCGCTACCCGCGAGGATTCAGGCTTGATTCCAATCAGTTCCACAGCCCTTTTTATTTGCCGCTGAGCAGAAGCGAATAGAAGGGTTTCAACGGCTAGGCTGTTGGAAATGTTGGTTTTGCTTTCAAAAGCCTTTAATGCGTTTAGGGCGGCGAAGAAAAGGTGTTCTTGACTAGCTATTAGATCGGCGTTGAAAAACTGAACGTAGGCGTCTTTCACCTTGTCTCGAACGGCTTCGAAGAGACTTTCAATATCCCTAATTTTCGTGTTTCTGAAGCCCGCTGTGGCGATGTATTTGCCTGTCCCCTCTATTTCTCTTATCAAGCTTTTCCCTCAAAAAATCTCATCCAGGAAACGCTCAACAAGCCAGCGGTCCATTCCAGAAGCCACCAACTTTCTTTTAGCTTCTTCAACGGATTTTCCTTGGCGCTTGTATTTTTCAGCGATTTTTCTAACGGTTTCTTTTCTTTCCCAAGGGAAAATTATCCATGAGCTTGTTTTCCTTTCATAATAATCTGGAGTGAGAACGCTCCAAGGCTTATAATATAACGTGGCAATTTTAACCTCAGCTGCGCCTTTCTCAATTAAATGCAACCTTACTAGACGAAGACTTTTACCCGTGTCTGCAACATCGTCTACAACGAGAACCTTTTTGCCTTGCACCTGCATGGAAACTGGCTGCGTAATAACGGGCTTACCCTTCGTCTCGGCGATGTCTAAATAAAATTCAGCCTTAACATTTGCGAGCTCAGGGTTTTCAAGAAGGTCAGACATGATTCTTGCAGGCGTCCATCCGCCCCTTGAAACGCCAACGATAACGTCTGGTTTAAAACCGCTTTCCCGAATTTTGTCGGCGAGGTTTAAAAGCAGCTCGTAAATTTCCTCCCACGTGGGAACCTCGAACTCAAGCCTCGAACTCATTTTCTCCTTCCCTCGAGAAAGGCAGAGTAAAGTGAGAAAATAACCTATTTTAAAGGCTTATCGCCTAGGAGCCATAAACGAAGGCTACTTCTATGCTTTCAATGTTTTTAGTATTTTTGGGCGTATGAACTTGGCGCATTTTGGGCATTTTCGTCCAGGCAACGATCGTGTTTTAGGATAACCCATAGACTGCAGCTGAGCCTTAGCCATGGGCTCTTGCCAACTGGCTTTGCAGGACGGACAATACAGCAGAACCGTTTCTTGTTCAACTAATGGAACTCCCTTCCTCTTAGCAGCCCAAAGAGCTGCGCCTATAATTAGAACCACGAAGCCAGCGATGGTGTAGTGCATGAGTGTCAGGGCGAAGGGGAATTCGGTTCCGAAAAGCGAGGGCTCAGCTGTCCAAAGATCAGGAAACGGAGGGCTCCACGTTACCCACCACCAGAGCACCAGAAGCAACAATAGTACCCCTATTATTGTAAGTATGACGCCAGCAGCGTAGCCAGCTCCTTTCCAAATCCAAATTTTTCGGGCAGACTTAGACAAGTTCCAT
The DNA here is from genome assembly GCA_037439925.1 of Candidatus Bathyarchaeota archaeon. Taxonomy (GTDB): domain Archaea; phylum Thermoproteota; class Bathyarchaeia; order Bathyarchaeales; family Bathyarchaeaceae; genus JBBIVD01. The sequence continues at coordinate 2,318 of JBBIVD010000012.1, read as the reverse complement.
CACGTTCTTCCTAATAGAAAGGAAGCTATTTATCTAATTTGCGCAATACAAAATGAAAAAGCATAATTAAGTGATTTCTCGAGATTGAGTAGGATTGAATAATTAAAATACTATTTATTTTTTTAGTAGGAATAAATTTATAAGTAGTACTTACCTTTAGTTATGTTGAGGTGCGATATGTGCAGTTCGTTGTGAAAGTTACGAGAAGGGGGCAAACCACCATTCCGATGGCGCTTAGAGAAAAATATGGAATAAAGGAAGGAGATAGGCTGGTGGTAGAGGACACCGGAGGAGGATTGCTTTTCAAAGTGATGCCTAAACTTGAGGATTTAGCTGGCGTTTACGCAAAGTTTGGGAGAGTAGAGGAAATCAAGAAAGAGATTGAGAAGATGAGAGAGGAATATTAGCTTGGGGGAAGTCGTCGATACTCGATTTCTCCTTGAACACTTTTATTCAGACGGTGCGGAAACAAAGCGCAAAACATCTAAAAAATTGAGGGAGCTTATAGAACGTAAGGAGGGAATACTGCCCACCATAGTTATCAGCGAGATCGTTCAAGTCGTTTGCGAAAGGATAGGAAAAGGAGAAGCAGAAGCATGCTACCTCTTACTTGTTAGAAGTGGATTACAAGTTCAGAGCTTAGATCAAAACATCGCCAAGGAAGCTGGATTATTAAAGTGCCGATATAGAAATACGCCAATAGGCGACTGCATAATTGCCGCAACAGCCAAAATTAAGAGGGCTAAGGTGCTTTCCGACGACCCGCATTTCGACCTCTTAGAGGAAGTAAAACGTGTATGGATATAACTAATCGGGCTAATCTTGTGACGTTCCGAGGATTTCGGTCATTTTTTCCACGGCTCTACGAGCCTTCTCCATGGTGGGCTTAGGCACCGTAACTGCTGGCTCCTCGTTTTTGAGCGTCAAATAAATCTTCTCTAGCGTGTTGAGTTTCATGTTTTTGCATACTGCGTCCTCAAGTGCTGGAATATAGTTTTTGCCCGGATGCTCCCTCTTCATTCGGTCAATAAGCCCAATTTCAGTTGCGATTATCAAGTCCTTTTTCGGCGATTCTATAGCATGCTTGTACATTTGGCTTGTGCTTCCGACGAAGTCGGCGATCTGCTGAACCTCAGGCTCACATTCTGGATGAACTAAAACCTCTGCGTTGGGGTATTTCTCTCTTAAGAGGCGGATGTGCCCCTCCATGAACATTGTGTGAACGTAGCAGTAGCCCCACTCGGGTATGGGAATAATCTCCTTTTGACTATGCTGTTGAACATACCAGGCTAGGTTGCGGTCGGGACCGAAAAGCACCTTATCCTCATCTAGGCTGTTGACAACTTGAACCGCGTTCGCCGAGGTGCAGCATACGTCGCATTCAGCCTTAGCCTCAGCCAAAGTATTCACATACAAAACCACTGCAGCGTCAGGATACTTTCTCTTAGCCTTTCTAACCGCCTCAGCGGGAAGCATAGCCGCCATTGGGCATTTGGCGTTCTTGTCAGGAACCAAAACTTTTTTGTCTGGATTCAAGATAACTGCGCTTTCAGCCATGAAATCCACGGCTGAGAGGATTATTAGGCGGGCTTCTTCCTCCCTTTGAGCCCTTCGGCAAAGCCCAATGCTGTCCGCAATATAATCGGCTATTTCCTGAATTTCGGGACGCTGATAATTGTGGGCAAGCAAAAGCGCTCCTTTCTCTTTTTTAAGCTTGGTAATTTTTTCAGCAAGCGCCGCCTGCTCTTTATCCATGATATACCACTTCGAATTCACGGTTCAAAAACATGCGTAGTTATTAAAACTTATGTCTTCCTACATTGGACTGATTATCCCAAGCTTTTAATCTTCTTTCCCCAGAATTTCCTTCGAGGCGTTTTCTATGCTTACTGATTTCTGTTCTCTTTTCTTCATGTTCCTCAGAACGACTTTTCCCTCTTTAACTTCTTCTGGACCAACGATGACGGCTTGAGTTACGCCTCTCTTATCTGCGTCTGATAAAGCCCTGGAGACTGTGCGTCCCATAACCTCAACTTCGGCGGGTATGCCAGCCTTTCTTAGCATTAGGGAAACTTCCATGGCTTTGGCGAGCATTTCCTTGCTGACAGGAATGACCGCCACAAGCTTTTCCTCTTTAGGCTCGGCTGGAACCTTCTGTTTTTTCATGGCTAATGTGAGGCGGTCTATTCCTTGGGCTACTCCTACGGCTGGAGTGGGTTCGCCGCCGAAAAGCTCGATGAGTTTATCGTAGCGTCCGCCGCCACCTAAGGCTATTTCCATTTCTGGAATATAAGACTCAAAAACCATTCCAGTGTAGT
>JBBIVD010000011.1:0-14309 GCA_037439925.1 Candidatus Bathyarchaeota archaeon | reverse complement strand
CCACCGTAGCTTTTGCATCTCCGATGTTTCTAACGGTTAAAATGAGCGTGTCGTTTGTGCCTTGCTTGAGGGCTACGTTGGAAATGTAAATTGTACTTTGCTTTGTTTCCTCTTCTGCCTCTGATAGGGTGCCTCTGATATAATTTGCAGCTAAAAGGGATATCACGATGGCTGCCGCCGCGACCATGACTATGATGAGTAGCGTGGTGATTACGGGCGTTACTCCCCTCTTCGAGTTTATAATTTTCATATCTGACACTCATAATTAAACTGTTAAACAGTTTATTAAATTTTACGTCGAAAACAACACTGTCACAAATATATCAACCAAAAATTACATAAGTTCGCGGATTTAACGGTTCCATGTTAAGGCGTTCCCATGAAGTCGCATGTTAAATTAAATGAGTGCCTCTGGGAATTATGGATGACAAGTCTAATTCTTGTCGTTTCTCGTCCCATCTTCCTATTATAACATATCTATCATCTGAATAGTAAAGGATGTCATGTCTCCTTGCTATGTTGAAGAGAAGATGCATAGATCGAGAGATTCCTTTAGGGGAGAGAATTATAGAATAAAGTGGCAAGCAACCTTACTATAGCCCAATAATTGAGATAAGTCTCTCAATGTAATTCTGCCAAGTTTACATTCTACAAATGCCAAATGTGTCTCATTTAATTTTTCAATCAATCCAGTCACGTCGACTTCAATTTCATAAGTCTGATAACCCTTGAAATGTTTATGAAATCCCTTTTCAACTAACCATTTTGAGAGTACTTTTTTAGAAGTGTTATCTACATGAATCGTGGCGTTTTTGAATTTCCTTTCTAACAATTTCTTAAGCCATATACAAACATGCGGATACATTTCTTTCTCGTGCTTGTACAAACTATTTCCCTTTTTCTTTCGGTTTAGTCCATTTACTTAGTTTCTTTTGTTTCTTCATAAAATTGGCATATCTAATACAGCCGACATCGGAACATATTTGCCAGTATGAATTGTAGTGTTTTCCTCTTATCTCTGAAGGCAGTTTATCCGATTTTTCGGAAGGATGCCTGGGTTTCTGCTTTTTACCCAAGCGTTTAGGTGGATTGCAGAATTTCGCTTTACTAAAACCTTTTTCTTTATTGTATCCTGCTGATTCTTCAAGAATCTCTTGTTTATGAGACATATAGAATCCTATTTTCTCAAAATCATCCGCAAATACTTTAATTTGATGTTCCCTAGCCCACGCATCTTTCCTACCTTTTTTGTACTCCTTAAGTTTTGGGTCTCTTATGTTGGGGTGCCCCCACGCTATGGTATCAACTGGGATTCCTAGATGATCTTGAAGCAAATGACATAATTGAATCGGTAAACGCCAATTAAGAGGACTGTTTAGCACATCGAGATACACTCTACATTTTCCCCATCTATTTCGGTTTGAAAATCTGGCAGAACCCGCTACGTCTGAGAATCCTCTGGCGAATTCCTTTTTGATTTCTTCATCGGATTCAAATATTTGATCTGGAATTTCAAACTCGTAATAAGTTGTTTTTTCCTTCATTAGCATTCTAATGTTTCTCCAAAATAACGTGTTCTTCAACGTTTCAACTACTAAATAAACCGATCTTTCGCCGATATCCTTCCTCGTGTTTACGTCAGCGAGCTCATTAACTCTGTTAATGACTTTATCCAGGCTTAGGAGTATCTGATCTCTCTGAACGATTTTCTTCTTTACGCCTTCTACTTCCAAATTTCTGAATGGAAACTCAATAGAGATGCGTTTAACTCCTCCGCTGTCTGCTAGTTCGCCTCTGGCAGTGATTAAACCAATGAAATATGCTACGTCTGGGTCAATGTAATCAAGAACTCTTTTCCTCAAACTCAGTGTCCTCAATTTTATTTTTTCTGAATATGAGTATGTATTCATGAACTTTGTTTACGATGAAGACGTAAGGATACCCCAATGGACGTAGGTTACTATATTCTTTTCTCCTATCCCAAATAATAATATCCTCAAGAATGAAACCCGTTTCCTCCATCATGCTACAAATTCCCATATGAAAGGGGAAAAACTGGGAACCCTGACGAATATCCATCACAATAACAACGCATCTTTTCCCATGTTTTAAGACTACATTGACTTTTTCGAAAATCCTTTCTAATTCCTTCATGAATTCATTGTAATCTGAAATATTTCCAAGGTCTCTTTCCAACGTTGAATAGGGTCTCGGTTCCTTATAATCGGCGGTTCTTTTACGAGTATGAATGTTCCAATATGGAGGAGAAGTAATAACGAGGTCTACAGAGTTGGGCTTTACGTAATTGAGGAGGTTAATTGCATCCTCGCAGTAGATATTAGGCTCTTCAATCGTAAGTTTGACGAGTTTTTGTTGAGCTATTCTTTTTTTGGCGAGGTCTACGAAATCTGGATTAACGTCGAATCCTATTCCTTTTCTCTCCATGTCTCTGGCAGCAACAATAGCGCTTCCGCTTCCCATAAAAGGATCAAGAACAGTGTCGCCCTTTCTTGTGTAAATTTCGATTAGCCTCCTACACAATTCCATGGGAAACATGGCTGGATGCCCAAGTTTATTCTCCTCGTTAGACTTGACGATGTCCCACACGCTGATGGAGTATTTTTCCCATGTCTTCCCATTCAACTCGTTAAGTCGTTCTTTCTTTTTAGCCTCTACTTGAACACTTTGATCAGTCATGTGATCCAACCTTTTCCAACATAGAATAGCTACGAAAGGCTATATGCCTCTTTTGGTTTATCAATTTTTAGACGGCGACATACTTTCAAAGGTTAGTTTTGCGGTTTAGGTATAGGTTCGACGGGTCGTATGAATCCGTCTGGCGTTATGTCTATTCGTATCCTCCTCCTCTCGAAGTTGCACATCCTACAGTCTAAGACTCGAGCTATCCTAACAAACTGCCCCCTGCCCACGTCTAGGTCGACCTGCTGGTCCTGCCAATAAACACGTCCATAATCAACTATTATTGTTCCGTCCAGGTTATGGGCTAACCCTATTCCGCCAGCCATGTCGTATGTGTCCCAAGTTTCAGCGCTCCTCTGATTCACGTAAAGTCCAGTGATCCCATGAAGCTGATTATATCGGGCTAATTCCATCACACGATACTTTAATGCGCCCCTATAGGCTTCGAGGACTGTGACTGAATCCACTATAGCGAGGTCTACGCCCTCTTTCTCAGCAACATATCTGTAGGTTTCGGCGAAGGTCGTCCAATCCCTAAGCTCAGGATACAAAACCGTGTCGAGCACATACAAGTTTTCCTTAATCTTATTCCAGTCCAGCCCCAAAATGTCGGCTTTCTGCTTCACACGAGACTGCAAATCGAAACGAGGCGTAGCGCTTTTCCACGTATCTTCAGCCGTAGCGAAAAGAACCTTCCTTCCAGAAGCCGCAACTCTAACAGCTATCTCCTCAACCAAAATCGACTTACCTGCGCCAGGAAGCCCAGTGATGGCGAATTGGCCACAAATCGGCACCCCATTTAAAGGCTTACCATCTGGACTCAAAAAGAGACTATCAAGGAAGGTGCCAGTTTCCAATCCCACAAGAGTCTTCTTCGCTTCTGGAGCCTCGTCTGGTCGAAGCACCAAAGCGCTGAGCTTTTCTTCCCTTCTCTCAATCTCGGTTTTCATGGGCTTCGTGGCGAGCTCCCACTCGTCGGCAGGCGCCCTCGCCCCTTTCATGGCTTCCGCCAAAGTCCTCGCCATAGCCTTCATCACTTTCTCAACTTCAGGCGCAGCCTCAACCTCAGGCTTCTTTTCCTTTTCCGCAACTGCTGGCGTCGGCGCGACTTCCCTAGATATGGCTGCCTCAGGGGCTAATAGTACCCACATTTCTCCCCTTCTGTCTACTATGCCCTTCGTCCTTAAGGACTGAAGTAAGGCGTAAGCCGAGTTTGGGCCGTACTTCGCTACTCCCAAAGCCTCGGAGATTTCATCTAGCGAGGCTTGGCCTTTGCGGTCCTTTAAAAATCCCACGATGTCGCTTTCTTCAACCATGATCGCTCCCAAACATTCTATATCTCCTGTTTACTATAAAGTTTCCCTCCACAAACCGACGCTAATTCGAAAACCGTTTAAACTCAACCGCCACCATACATTTTGGTACAACGCATGTCATTTAAAGCCGCGGTAACTGCTAAAGGGGCAGTTCTCCTAGGGAATTATGTCGCTTGCGACGCGTTTGACGAAAGTATGCCATTAAGAGTTGTTACTCATGCGCATTCTGACCACATGCTTGGCTTAAAGGAAAGCCTAGAAAAATGTGAGGCAGTTTTGATGACGCCCGCAACCAAAGACCTAATAGACGCCCTGAAAGGACCCCTGTTTCTCATGAGGAAAAATGTGAAGACGTTCAGTTACGGGGAGCCCTATCCCTACAAGGATGAGAAAGTGACACTTCATCAAGCTGACCACATTTTGGGCGCAGCTCAAGTTCTGGTAGAGGACTCTGAAGGAACGAGAATATTGTACACTGGCGACTTTAGGCTTCCAGAGACGCCCATAGTTGAAGCTGACATCCTCGTCATTGAGGCTACTTACGGGAATCCGTCCAGTTTAAGACCCTTCAAGAAAACAATTGAAAGCACCCTTGTCTCCCTAGTGGAGCAAGCCCTAAAAAGTGGACCCGTATACTTGTTCACCTATTACGGAAAAATCCAGGAAACCATGCAAATTCTGCACAAGGCGAGAATAAAGGTCCCTTTTATTGTTCCCGAAAAAGTTTTTCACGTTTCGAAAATCTGCGAAAAACACGGAATGAAGCTCGGAAGACAGCTACTATTGTCCAGCGACGAAGACGCAAAGACAATAATGCAAAGGAAGGAACCTTACCTCGCCTTCTATCACATGGGTTCCCGCCGATACGTGGGAAAAGATGCTTTCCGCATTTACGTTAGCGGATGGGAATTTAAAGCACCTTACCGCCAAATATCAAAGAACGAATGCATTCTATCCTTATCCGACCACTCAGACTTCGAAGGATTATTAAGCTATGTTAAAGGAAGCAGACCGAAAATGGTCATAACGGACAACTACCGAATCGGCGAAGCCAAAACTTTAGCGAGGGAAATTGAGAAACGGCTGAAAATTTCGGCAAAACCCCTTCCAGCCTAAAATGCGTCGGGAGAGGCAACATTCTGATCTGAAGCGTGGTTAAATCGGCTGGGTTCAAAACGGATTTGCCATCATGTAATCATCGTTCGCGTTTTCCTGCTATGTAGTCTTCGACCCATTGTCGGGCTGTGTCGTCTGGGACTTGGACTGGCGGATGTTTGAAGGCATAGGATGATATGCTTATTAGGGGTCCGCCTATTTTTCGGTCTAGGGCTATTTTCACTGCTCTTATGACGTCTATGACGACTCCTGCGCTGTTAGGTGAGTCTTCCACTTCAAGTTTCGCCGTTATGGTGACGGGAAGGTTTCCAAATTTGTGTCCTCTGATGTATACGTAGCAGATTTTTTTGTCGCCCAGGAATGGAACGTAATCGGACGGCCCTATCCTCGTCGGAACCTCATAGGGAACCAGGCTTGTCACAGCCTCGGTTTTGCTTATTCTTTTAGTCTTTAGTCTTTCCTCAACGGTCATGTTTTGAAAGTCCGTGTTTCCTCCGAGGTTCAGCTGATAGGTTTCCTCTATCTCGATTCCTCGGTCTACGCATAATTTAACTAGGTTTCTATGCAGAATAGTGGCTCCTAACTGGCTTTTTATGTCGTCGCCAGCCACGGGCAAGGATTTTTCGTTGAACTTTTCGCGCCACTCAGAATCTGAAGCGATGAATTCTGGTATGCAGTTTACGAAGGCGCATTTTGCATCGATGGAAGCCTGTGCATAGTGGCGTGTAGCCTCATAACTCCCGACGGGCAGAAAATTTATCAGCATGTCTGCCTCCGCATCCTTTAAGGCGTCGGAAACATTGACCGGCTCCATATTTCCTTCATCGTAGGCTTTGAAAGGCTTCTTCATGTGCGGAGCGACGCTGTCAAAAATCGGTCCTGGAAGGACTTTCACTCCGAGTTTAGGCACATCTGCAAATTTAGCGCAGCAGTTGGGCTCTGTGAATATGGCTTCTCCTAGGTCTTTTCCGATTTTCTGTTTATTCACTTCGAAGGCAGCAACGAACTTTATGTCGCCGACATGGTAGCCTCCGAAGTTCACGTGCATAAGTCCAGGAATCTTCGCTTCTTCTTTCACGTTTTTGTAGTATTCGACTCCTTGAACGAGGGCTGAGGCGCAATTCCCTATTCCAGCTATTGCAACTCGAATTTCTGGCAAGTTCTTTTCCTCTAGTTGGGCTATGTGATAACGCCTTATTACTTTTCAGTTCCCTATTTAATTTCTTTTAAGACTTTTTAACTTGTAGGGTAGGAAAGGGTCTTTGCACAACAACTTTTTCGCGATTTAACGAAATCAATAAGAGGGCTACTCGTCATAAAGGTTAACGGATCGGGTTTGGAGGCTTGATCGTGAAGGATGATGTTATTGTCCGTTATGATCCGTTTAAGGAAATTGTGATTTTGGAGTGCATCCGATTTTCGACGCCTGACGATTTGGCTCGTTTCGCCAACATCACTGCTATGGGAAAGCCCGCTGGCATTTATTGGGCGCAGGGAGTAGCCTTTCTTTATTACTCTATTCCTCCGGCAACTGAAGCGGTCGCAAAAGCCATGGTCGAAGAAAGAAGGGTTTACTGGGCATTTGTAAGTTATGCCTTAATGCCTAAATACCAGCCTTTGATTGAAACGAAGGAAAAGATAATAGTTCCAGTTATAGATATGTCTCAGAGTTCCCTATTTCAAAAGGTTTCTGCGTGGCTAAAGGAACAAAAATAGAAGGGTTGGGCTTTAGCCCATTTTCCATCCGACGAAGAATCCGACGAGGAAGCTGCCTGCAAAGGGCAGGTGGGCTATGATGGCTACGAGCACGTCTTTTGCTCCCCCAGCTTTGCCTACTAGTCCCGCTACTGCGTCGGCTAGTTTACCATAGTTCACATTGATTATGCCCGTGTAGCCCAGATAGAGGAGGATTACGACGAAGACTCCTATGACTATCAGTATTAGTTTGGTTATTTTCTTAATTGCGTATCCAGCCACGAAGCCTGTGATTCCGCCGGCGCCTAACTGATAAACGATTGGAGTTACGATTTCGCTCATTATAGTCGCTCCTTTTACTCTTTTCAATTCAGCCCTAGGTTATTTAATCTTTGTCACGTTTACGGCATTTCAGAGGCGCCCATCAACAATTTTGTCGGTTTACAGGATTTCCTCTAGGCTTTTAATGTTGAATTCCGTGTTGGCGCAGCCGTTTCTAATTAGGGGTACAGCTTGACCTGCTATGCCCAAGTTTTTCAGATATTTTTCCGACAGCTTAATTTCTTCGCTGCATGCGACCCCTACTACTCCTTCATAGCGGTTTCTCTGCAGTATTTTTGCGACGCATGAGTTTCCAGGTATAACGTAGACATCGTATCCCTTTTTCTCAGCCATTTTCGTGGCGTGGCTTACTAGGCAGTCTGAGGAGCAGTGGGCGCATTGATAGGATGGAATTTCTTTGTCAAATCTAGCTTCGCATTTGTTGTCCATGTGTTTCCTAATGCAGTGGGGAAGGAAAAGCGCCCTCTTCCTAGTCTTCAAAAAACTTTCCCTATTAGAAGAATTCTTAATATACACGTCCATTAAGTCTTCAATGACCAACAGGGCTTCGGAAACGTTCAGACCCGTTATTTCATGGATTTTAAACTTCTCCATTAATTGCCTCGCTTTTTCTCCAATTCTTCTATGAATGTTTTTTTCGCCTGAGGATTTGGCAATTTCCCTAAAGAAGGACCGGGACAGATTGGATAAGTCGAAATTGAACCTGTATGGCATGTGCTCGTTTCCCATAACTTTTTCATATGATGAGTTTAAAAGCGTTAGACGATTCCACGTAATTTAATGCCTTAACCTTACAATTACGATTGGCTTATGTTCTATTTTGCTGAGCATTTTCCATGTTACGTTGGTTACTGAGACTCCGAATCTTTCCGCCATGTCCCATGCGGTTATACCTGCGCCGAACCCGCGCACTCGATTCGCAGCTTCCGCTATTTCCAAGGCTTCCTCCACTCCTATTTTTGCCCCTGCCACTCCGATGGGCGTGGCTCTTCTTTTCATTTTGAAGCATCTTCCAATTAGGTAGGCTAGAAATCCGCCGAAAGAATGTATGCCCTTGATTGGTTTTCGGCGATGAGTGAAATGGAACCCCCCTAGGGAATATGTCTTATCCGTGTCCACAATCATGACTGTAACGTTCTTGCCTAATTCGGATTTAATTCGTTCACGTATGCTCTGGACTATTCGTTGGGCATCTTTCAGCGGAAGGCTCACGTAGGAGTAGGGAAGATTATTCGCGTCGATTCCTCCCTCCGACCCATACATTAAGGCTTGGAGAAAACCCGCATAGGCGAGGGCTACCTGCTTATGGGCGCTCCCTTCCTTTACAGGATATCTTCGAATATGACATATGGTCTTTTTTCGGAGGCGGGCGAGTGGTCCGAGGGCGTAGCCCCAAGCAAGGCGCATCCAGTATTTTGCTAGGAAACGAGCTAGGCGGCTTGGTTTAATTTGGCTTTCGTCTATGATATTGCCCAAAGCGGTTGAAACGGCTTTCTCAGAAACCGTCACGAAGTCTCCGCCCTTCACCCTATTCCTAATAGCGCCCACTATTTTTGTAAGATAGTCCTCACCAGGCTTCCAATAATGTGTTGATACCGCCACCGCCTCATACTGCCTAGCCATACTTTTCACCGTGCAAACCCATCCATTGAGCCTTCTAGGTTTTAGTTACCAAGTAATAGTCTTATGTCCAATTGAAAATGAGTTCTAAGCTAGTCCCATTAAATCAGCAGAAGGATGAGCGCTAGGCTTGTGAGATTAATCATTGTGTGCGCTGAGGCAACTGAAATATAGGACTTTAGTTTAACGTAGGCGTATCCTAAAACTAAGCCATGTGCAAAGCCTACTATGCTGTAGACCGCTTGCGGATCAAAATGGGCGAGACCGAAGGCTAATGCGGATCCCATTATGGCGATTGAGGACGAGTATCTGCTTTCTAAGGCGTTTTGGAGAAAGCCCCTAAAGGCGAATTCTTCGCATATTCCTGCTAGTGAGAGGGCTAAGGCTAAAAGGGCTAGACTCGTAGTTGACTGCGTTGCAAGCTCAATCACGGTTTTATTGGCTTCTTCGACCACTTGACTTTCACCTAAAAAGTAGGTAAGCGCGAAAGTGAGAGCTACATCCATCACTAATAAAACTAAGCCCAGTCCAACTCCTAACAGAAAACCCTTCAGTTTATACTCCCCGAGCTTAATGTAATTTTTAATGTTAATTTTTTTAAAGAGCATGTATGCGAATGGAACCAGAAGGAACATGAGTTCCCCCACTGCCATCACAAGCGCCTCGATTATCGGCGGCACCTCAACGCTGATTTGAAATTCGGCAACGAGGTATGCAAGGTAAATCATCAACCCTGCAACCACTGAGATTGCAAAAGTTAGGATAATGACCAGAATAGCTGCTATAGGGGAAATTTTTTCTTCTTTCATTTTCCTAATCCCTCTCACACTTGAAACACTAGCTTATTTATGGCTTTGGGCAGTCCGACTTGTTTCTGAGCTGCTTGGAAGCTTTAGCTTCACGTTTTTGACGTTGCATTCCTTTCCAGACGTGATTTCCACTTTTGTGCTTCCGCATTTTATGCACTTTAATTGTAAAGGAATGTCTAATGAATGGTGCTCTGGTCCCTCATATTTTGTGTAACCTTCGTAACCACAATTAGCACATTTGATTCTTGTTTTAATTCTCCTTATGCGTAGACGTGCTTTTTCGGCGATCGTGCCCTTCGAAACAATGGAAAAAGCGAACTTCAGTTCCTCAAGCTTTAAGAAGGTTAACTCTCCGACTTCGAGGCTGATTTCAAGTATTTTTTCAGCATTGTGCGGCTTCGCTGCGTTTAAAACGGTTTCGAGGACGTTTCGCATCATCGCGTATTCGTGCATGGAATACGGACACCACTTTTATAGGATATCTGAGAATTAGAGTGTGTAATAAGTTTTAGTGAAATTTCGGCTCGGCATCAAGCTTTTTCTTCATTCGTGAGGGCATTTTGAATAGTCCGAACCCGAACATCGTCAGTCCTGTTGCAAAATACATGGTTGCCCTAAAATTGAAGAGTTGAGAAAGCGTGCCGCCTGAAACTGAACCTAAAACCTTCGAAAGGTTTTCCATGGATCCCAAGATTCCCGCAACTGTGGCTTTCTCCTCGTTGGTCTGCATTAGGTAAATCAGCGAACCGACGTAAAGACAGGAAAAGGAAAAGGCGAGAATGACCTGTATCGGAAACAGCTGAAAATAATGCTGGGCCAAAGGTAACAAGGAGAAGGTGACCGCGGAAAGTATGATGCCCGCAGTGATTAAAGATTTTCCTTTGAAGCGATCGAGTGAACGCATAACCATGAATTGTGTGAGGGCGTTCACGGAGTAAATGACTCCAATCCAAAATCTGTCTCCGCCAAGGCTGAGAATGTAAAGCTGATATATGACCCATATTGAATTGGCGCCCCAGTGCCTAAGGAAAAAGGGAAAATAGACCCGCCAATTTTTTTGAATTATTTTTTTGGGGAAAAGGGGAACTCGACGATGTGAAAACTCCATATCTTTTAGAGTTAAAGAAACAGCGAAGGCCACTATCATACATGCTGAACACCAAAGGAACACGCCCCAATAGACGTAGATTAAACCCGCAATCAAAGTGCCGACAGCCCAGCCTAAAGAGCCGAAAGAAGTGAACTCCCCCATTGGGCCTTTAGTCTCATAAACATACGCTGCGAGGGCGGCTGGAAAACTACCGAAAGAAAAACCTGTTAAGCAAAGAGTTATGGCCAATAAACGTAAATCCGCCAATGCTGGAATAACGAAATCCGGGTCCGTCATGACCTGTAGCAAGAGGGTTATGGCTGAAATCCCTAGACCTAAGTGAACGAAAAATTTGTGACCGTACAAGTCCGAAGCTCTGCCGAAGATATACGATGAGATAAACATAGAAACACTAAATGCCGCCGTGAGAAAGCCTATCTCAATTTTGTTTGCACCTAAATCTTGAGCTAAATTTGGAATGAATACGGCGGAAGTCACCATAGCTGCACTGGACAAAAACTTGATGACATTGAATTTCATTTTGGACTCTCTTCTCGGCTTTCTCTTCCAAAAATAAGCTGACGTTAATAAGGTTTTACCCGGCCGTCTTCTCCTTAAGGGTCTCTTCAAGTTCCCTTATGGCTTCTATCGCAGGCGATTTTGGAGAATAATCTATCGGCGCCACTCGTAGGATGTCCGCCCGCAAAACAGCTTTGTCGAAGGGTATGATGCACGCCAATTCTAAGTCAGCATCCTTTAAGGATTTTTCAATGAACTTTCGGTCTTCTCGGCTTGCCGCCTTATTTCCCACAGCTAAGACTTCTTTCACGCCGATGTCTAGGGCTAAACGCTTAATCTTCATGGCTGTTTCTATGGATTGGGCGCCTGGCTCCACGACGCAAAGCAAAAAGTTAAAGCCTCGCACAGTGGCTCTGCCCAAATGCTCTAAGCCTGCCTCCATGTCCATAACAACGGCGTCCCCACGCTCCAAAGTAACATGCTTAATCAAGGCTCGAACTAAGGCGTTAGCTGGGCACATGCACCCCGACCCGCCTGACCGAACGGTCCCCATAACCAAAAGCCTAACATTGTCCGGTCCAACTACGCCGTATTTTTCCGCTATGTCGTCTACGGTCGGAGTTAAGCTGAAAAAGGCGCCGAAGCCCGTTCCAGGCTTAACGCCAGTCCTCTCCCTAATCAGCTCTTCATTCTCGGCTAAAGGAACAATCTTGGACACAGCTTCAAAGGGAATCCCTAAAGCGTAGGCAAGATTCATAGCAGGATCGGCGTCAATGGCTAAAACTCTAAATCCGTCGCGAGCCAGAAAACGTGAGAGCGTTCCAGCGATCAGGGTTTTACCGACTCCGCCCTTACCAGCAACAGCGACCTTCAATTTCCATGCACCTAAAGCAAAGAGAAGGACTAATCTAAAATAAAAACACATCAAGGTTATATCCTTATTTATAAGTCTGGGCTAAAAAATTGTAGAAAAGAGGCTCAAGGGAGGAGAGAAAACTGTCTAAAGAAGAGGCGGACAAGGATATTTATCAGCTCCTCCTAGAAGCCTCCAAAAAACAGGAGAGGGAAAAGAAAACTAAGCTTTTGGAGGCTATAGGCGTAAAAGAATTTTTCGAAGAAGGAACCATAAGCATAGACAAAAACACATGTAAAGGCGTGGAATGCAAACTATGCATTAAGGCATGCCCGACGAATGCGCTCTATTGGAAAACAGGAGAAGTCAGCGTCGCAGAGGAACTATGCATATACTGCACGGCGTGCGTCTACAGCTGCATCGTAGACAACTGCATCCAAGTGAGCAGAAAGCGACCCAACAGTCAAACGGAAAAATTCAGTACTCAAAAACAAGTTTTAACCTTACTTGACAACATTAACACGAGAAAAAGGGTAATGTCAACGAAAGCCCTTTTCCCAAACCTAGAAGCCTTCCCAGAACGACGTAGTAAGTAATTGACTGAAACTAAGTTTTCCATTTTTCCTGCAGAAACTTCGGTATGCCAGAGGAATCTAAGGGGCCAACTAACACTTCCCAGCCGCTGAGCTCCTCAATTTCCCCGCTCAACCGTGCCGCCCTACCGGGAATAATGAGCTTCCTATGTTTCACTTTGCCTTCTATGCCTGTCTGTTTAATGGCTTCAGCCACTTTGTCGGCTGTTAGTTGGCGGCCAGCCACGGAGCTTTCCACGGAAATGCCTCCAGTATCAATGACCATTAGGTAGCAGTTCACTCCGCCGGACTTGATGTCGGATTCCACTGTGTAGTAGGTTAAGGCAAAATTGGTGGTAAACATAACGGGCGAGTTTTCATCAGGCTCCCCGAGGGCTACTAATCCTGGTTTAACAGCCACGGGCTTCCTAGGATCGGTGTAAAGATTCTGCCTCAAAATCACGTTGGGTAGGAGAACCCAGCCGTTCAGGCTGTGCATGATTAGAATGTCGGCATAGCGGGTAATTAGCATTGAGGCAACATAAGCTTCCGTCCAGCTTGCCACTTCAGCCGATGCCTTGTGCTCCAGCCAAGCCGTTATGGGCGTGCCAATCAAAGGGAAACCCAGAAGCTCGTCGCCCTCTTTACATGCGGCTCTTCGAATCATAGTAAAATTGTTAATTGTGTCTCCGAGTCCCTCGCCTGGAAAAGTGCCTGGGTCTAAAACGAGGTCTTTAACGCCATACTCAATCAATGTCTTCGTTAAGGAACGCAAAAGCTTAAGATTGTTCGGAGCGAATACAGCCAAAGGGCAATCATACCTTAACGCTAAATCCGCCATGCTTCTCCAATTGTCCTTAGTGGCGGCATAAATTAGCGGTCTACTTTTCCCAGCGGCTACTAAACCATTTTCAAGAACTTCAGGGTTAAATGAACAGAGAACCAAGGGAAGGCTAGTGCTCTTTAAAACCTTCTCAACGGTCGCCCCAAAGTGTTCAGGATCATTTGAAGTGAATCGAACCGCTATCAAATCGAGTTTAAGGTTCTGCCCAATGTATTCATATCGGAAATCCTGAGCCTTCTTCACCCTGCTAAAAAGCTCTTCGTCGGGCATTTCGTCGGTGACGTCGATGGCGATAGCCGTAGGATTAAAATACGTGAACTCGTGTCGGTACATGACAAGCTTGCCGCCGATTTTAACCGCTCGGTCGCCCACGCCGATTACGATTTCCTTAACAGGAGGTTTAAGCATCTCCCAAAGCTTCTTATACGATTCCTCATGCTCCCTCTTCAAAAGCGGTGGGCAATTCTCCAAGGCGGCTTCCCGATTGACCAGCTTGGCGGCGAAAGCCATGCAGTTCTCTTCTCCACATTCTTTGCAGTTTGTCCTTGGAAGAAGCCTGTAAACGTCGATGGGGCTGATCTCCTTAAGCCTTACTTTCCGAATTTCCCTCTCAGACATGCTTGTGCGCCTTCTAGGATCATATTTTCGCGCTGACCCAGTTAGCTATGCTGCCAGGTTTCGCCCTGCCCGTGCTCGTTAATTCTCTTATCACGTCTTTAACCGTTTTAACGGCGGCGGGATGCATCATCATGAACAAGTCGACGCCCGTTAGGAGAAGCGTTAAGGCTGTCACTGTTTCCCACATTGGTCCCCTGAGCTCACGTGGTCCCCAT
>JBBIVD010000010.1:0-14410 GCA_037439925.1 Candidatus Bathyarchaeota archaeon | reverse complement strand
GAATTCGAACCGCAATAACAACTGTTTTTTCCATCGTTTCTCCCTATAGTTACATTTTTGTAAACAAAAATATAAACATATCCATCACAAAGTATATTTTTCGTTTTGTGGCTTGTTCAGTATTTTCCTAGGGTGCCCCTTCCACGCACGTAGCGGTCAATTAAGTAAAAAATTATGACGCCGAAAATTATCCAGGCTATGTCTAGGGCTAATAAATGCAGGAATACATTTCCAACCGTTTTCAGCGTGTAATCCTCTATTAAGAAGCTGCGCATGCCTTCGAGAGCTGGCGCCGTTGGAAACACTGTGCTCATTTGTCTAGCAAAGTTTGGAAGCACCGCTAGAGGATATGTCACAGGCGAAAGAAGCGTCATAATGCTTTGCAGTCCTTCGGCTACTATCCAACCTTCCTGTAAAATCACTCCAAGCGCTGAAACGAATATTCCGAATCCATATAATGCGAACATCATGAGGGCAAATATGGCTAATGTGGGCAGTATTCCTTGAATTTTAAGGGCTACTCCAAATACGGCGTAAATAACCGTGAGCTCAATTGATGTGCTTATGCTTTGGTGCACAGTGCTATGTAGAGCCATTCCGAGAACGAGGCTTAAACGATTCGTAGGAGTAGTGTATATAGACTCTAGCGTCCCGAACCACTGCTCCCTTCGAATGCTGAATCCCATAGCCCGCGCAGCTGTCCCAATGAAACCCATTATCATATATCCGACAAAAATGAAGGAAACGATGTCTCCAGTCCCAACCAACTGCTTCAAGTTTTCACTGTATCTTCCTCCAACTAGAACCAAGCCGTAGAGGAGAAGAGGTAAAATGAAAACTATCGGTTCAATTAGGCTTCGAAGGAAGCCGACGGGATAAGCGAGCTCTAACTTCCACTCCTTTACGTTGCTTTCCCAAATCGCCCTCAATTCAGCTTTTAAATTAGCTACAGTAAAGCCGCTTGGAAATGGAACCTTTCTAAACTCCCGATGCCCTAAATAGGTTTTTTCCATTTCCATCCGACTCTAAAATTGACTAATTGTCCCAGATTTCTTAGTTTTCTTCTCCATCCAATTAAAAAAAGAGAACCCAAGAAATATTAAAAGAGCGTCTATTATGAGAAGGTACAATATTTCTTGGTAAATGGAAAAGACATTCTGCCTCATGATTACTATGCTTCTAACAGCGATCAATGCGTAGGTAAGGGGAAGAAGCTTACTGATGATTTGGCCCCAGAAAGGCAAGCTTTGAACCGGATATCGAACAGGAGCAAAAATGTAGAATAAGTAATCTAGCACATGGGCTATGTCATGTGACTGCTTATACTGTAGAGAAAGGGCCGATAACATCAATGCCACTCCATAGAGTCCCGCGATTAGGAGCACTATGATAAAAATTATGGGCATAATTGCCCCTAGGGTTATCTCCAACCCGAAGAAAAGGATGCATATCACCATTTGAGTTAGGGCGAAGAATGTGCTGTGAATGCTTTCACTCAGAGCCTTTCCAATGAGAATGAAGGCTTTGTTGCACGGTGAAGCCAACAAGTAATCCAAAGTTCCTTGGAAGGCTTCTCTACGCATGCTTTCGCCTAAACCCCAAAGGGCTGTGAGAACATAGCTGTTAAGAATGGCGCCGACTACGAGGAACAGAACATAATTCGGGGTCCCAGCTACCTCGGCGAAGCTCGTGCTCTGTAAGCCTCCCACGAATGCCTCGCCTTGGAAAAGAAATGGAAGAAACCAGAATACTGGGAATATTGCCCAAAAAACGATGACCACTGGATACGCCAACAAAATCTTAATATTTTTAACTATTTCACTCCAAACAACAAAAAAGTTGGCTCCAGAAAAAGTCTTTAAACTGTGCTTTTCAGCGCTCATACTTAGGGTCTTCCCTCCTCAGTGAGTTTAGCGCCAGTCAATTTGATGAACACATCCTCAAGCGTGGGTACGCCTATCCGAAGGTTAACGATTCTGGCACTTTTTTCGTGAAGGGCATCAACTACTGTGCTCAAATATTTTTCTGCGCTTCCTCCCATGATTTTGACCCGTGAAGGATTTCCCTTCTCCTTTTCTTCGTGAAGGACAGTAATAACATCTACGTCTGGGCAAAGAGCCCTAAGATGGTCTTCAATTTCATAAGGAAGGTTATAGCATGCCACTTCCACCAGCTCGGTTTCCTTAACCATCGCCTTCAAATTGGTCGAGGTATCAACCGCAACGATTTTTCCCTCGTTTATGATGGCTATTCTGTCGCACATTTCGTCGGCTTCCTCCATGTAATGGGTGGTCAAAAGCACCGTCTTTCCTTCTTTTCGACAGAGTTCTCTGATTAGACTGCGGATCTGCCTGGAAAAAGTGGGGTCTAACCCTAACGTAGGCTCATCAAGTAAAAGGATGGGCGGGTCGTGAAGTAGGGCTCTGGCAATGGCGACTTTCTGTCTCATTCCTGTACTGTAGTCTTCCAGCCTTTCGTCGGCGCGGTCCAAGAGACCCATTAACCCTAGCAATTCGTCAACCCTTTCTTTAGCGTAGTTTCGAGGAATCTTGTAGAGGGAAGCGAAGTACATTAGGTTGTCTTTAGCCGTGAGCTTCCAGTAGAGCGTGCGTTCCCCTCCGATAGCGAGACCTATGCTCGACCTAACCATGGTGGCCTGCTTTTTAATGTCGAAGCCGTTAACTATGGCGGTTCCCTCATCGGGAATAAGCGTGGTGGAAAGACACTTCACAAGCGTGGTTTTTCCAGCGCCGTTGGGACCGAGCAGTCCGAAGAGTTCCCCTGAGCGAATGTTAACGTTCACGTGGTCCAATGCCTTCGTAATTTCTTCCTTTTCGCTAGATGACTCTTTTTTCTTCGTCCTTTTCCTTAGAAAACCAAATATTCCAAAATGTCTCCTTTTCCTAAATAACTTAGTGAGGTCGAAGGTCTGAACGCTATACGCTTCATCGGCGGAATCGTAAACCAAAGCTGGGTCCACAGTGCCCCAGAATGAAGTAATGTTACCCTAATTAACTTTTCAGTTCTAGCCTTTATGTTTATATGAAGTCGTAGGCTTTGAGTGTTGTGAATGAGAAAAGGGCGGGTTAGTGAGTCTTTGCGTGCTGAGATCATGGTCGGCGGTATTGTTCAAGGCGTTGGTTTTCGGCCCTTTGTTTATCGAATCGCCTTAGCGAATGGTTTAGTGGGTTTTGTGCGGAATCGCGGGGACGCTGGCGTTGAGATAGTTGTTGAAGGAAAGGAAGGCAATGTTAGGCGTTTTATTAGGGATTTGAAGGAGAAAAGTCCGCCCCTTGCTCGAATACATAGTTTAGTCGCAAAGTACGGGGAGGATAAAAACGATTTTGAAAACTTTTCCATATTTAGGAGTTCTGAGGATGCCGAGCTTTCAGGCTCGGTTATTCCGCCAGATATTTCAATTTGTGATGAATGCCTCAAGGAGCTTCGGAACCCCGAAAACAGACGCCATGACTATTTCTTCATTACGTGCACTGATTGTGGGCCTCGGTACACCATAATTGAGAGGCTTCCATATGATAGGCAGAACACCACAATGCGAAAATTTCCTATGTGTAACCAATGCCTAAAAGAGTATACGGATTCGTCTAACCG
Organism: Candidatus Bathyarchaeota archaeon; assembly: GCA_037439925.1. GTDB lineage: Archaea > Thermoproteota > Bathyarchaeia > Bathyarchaeales > Bathyarchaeaceae > JBBIVD01. Next base: position 10,798 of record JBBIVD010000010.1, on the reverse strand, counting down.
AAGGTTTCACGCCCAAACAGTGGCATGTGGCGAGTGTGGTCCCAAGGTTTACCTCACGACCAACAGCGGTCAACTAATAGAACAAAAGGACCCTATTCGAGGGGCTGGCAAACTCCTAGAGGAAGGCTATATAGTTGCCGTTAAAGGGAACGGGGGCTTCCATATTGCAACTGCCACAACGCAGTCTAAGCCTATAATGAGACTTAGGAAGACTAAGCATAGAGCCCAAAAGCCCTTCGCCATAATGGCCCGCGACATTGAAACGATAAAAACCTTTGCGGAAGTGAGTCCCAAAGAGGCTGAGCTTTTGATGTCTTATGTTAAGCCAATTGTTTTGCTGAAGAAAAGCGGCAGATATTATCTTTCAGAGATGATTTCTCCAGGCTTGCATAACATAGGCGTAATGCTTCCATATACGGGTTTGCACGTAATGCTTTTTGATGGGGTGCGTGAACCCGCTTTCGTTATGACGAGTGCGAATCCTCCCAACGAACCCATCATTACGAGGAACAGTGAAGCCATTAAGAAACTCGGCTCTGTGGTTGACTACTTTCTACTTCATAATAGGGCTATTGCCCAAAGATGCGACGATTCCGTTGTTCGTTTTCATGGAAAAAGTCAGAGTATAATCCGTAGGTCTAGGGGATATGCTCCCGAACCGATTCGCCTAAGGTACTCAGTAAAAAACTGTGCCTTAGGCGTCGGCGCTGAACTTAACGTAGCCTTCTGTGTGCTATTGCGGAATAAGGCTTTCATGTCTCAGCACATTGGAGACGTTGAAAAATTTGAGACCCTCAGGTTCTTGGAGAAAACCATAGAGCATTTAATAAAATTGACGAATAGCCGAGTGAGCGCGATAGCCTGCGATTTGCATCCGAAATTTAACACCACAAGGCTGGCTAAAAAGCTTGGAGACAGCCTTGAATGCAATGTTCTTCCTGTTCAACATCACTATGCGCACATGGCTTCCCTTATGGGCGAGTATGGCGTTCAGGAGATGATTGGCATAGCGTGCGACGGCTTCGGATACGGTGTTGACGGCGGCGCTTGGGGCGGCGAAATTCTATATTGTGGTCTCGATGGTTTTCAGCGTTTAGCCCACTTTGAGGAGCAACCCATGGTCGGAGGCGATTTGGCGACGCGCTATCCCTTAAGGATGGCTGCTGGAATGCTCTATGGCGCAAGGGACATTGAAGAATGGCTTTTTTCAAATAGTAAACGGTTTCCTCATGGTGAAAGAGAAGTTGAAATAGTTCTTAGGCAATTGGAAAGGCGGTCTGCTCCCAAGACCACGAGTTGTGGGCGGGTCTTAGACGCTGTTTCAGCTTTGCTGGGCATTTGTTATGAGCGGACGTATGAGGGTGAGCCCGCTATGAAGTTGGAATCCGCAGCCGTGAAGGGAAAGGACGTACTCAATTTAAAGCCTAAAATTGAAGGAAAAGTTCTTAGCACCTCCTTCTTGGTTCATGAAATTTTTGATAAAAGAGGCAAACACTCGGTTGCTGATTTAGCGTGTTCCGCCCAATCCTATATTGCTATGGGCTTAGCTGAACTAGCCGTCGAGGAAGCGGAGAGGCTTAACGTTAAGGCAATAGGCTTTTCAGGAGGCGTTGCCTACAACGAGCACGTCGCATTAACCATTAGGCGGGTGGTTGAGGAAAACGACTTCGAATTTTTTGTTCATAATTTTGTGCCGCCTGGAGACGGAGGCATATCCTTGGGTCAGGCGTTAGTAGCCGCTTACTCTAACTGAAAATACCAGAATTAATTTATGTAAGTCATGCTTTTGTGTGGTTGAAATGTGCTTGGCAATTCCAGCTGAGGTTAAGGAAATTCGGGGAGAAATGGCTAAGGTAGACTTCGGCGGCGGAGTCGTGAGGGATGTAAACATCTCCCTCGTAGACGTTCAAGTAGGAGACTACGTGTTGGTCCATGTTGGATACGCCATTCAAGTAATCGACAGAAAGGCAGCTGAAGAAACGCTGCAACTGTGGAACGAAATCCTAAATCAGCCCCTTGAAACATGACCATTAACGTGCGCTTCAATCGTTATTTTTATATTTTGGTTTTCTTTCACACCGATTTGCTAATCCTATGGCTTGTTGAGGTCGGTTGAGTATGGCTTCCATAAGGGAAGTTCCGACTAAGGCTCGACGTTTCGAGCGCATAGGGGCTCATACTCACATTAAGGGCTTAGGCTTAGACGAAGACCTGAAAGCTGTTAAGGTTAAGGACGGCATGGTTGGCCAAGAAAAGGCTAGAGAAGCGGCTGGACTTGTTGTTCAGATGATTAAGGAAGGCAAGCTTAGTGGGAAGACCATGATTTTGGCTGGTCCTCCTGGAACTGGCAAAACGGCTATTGCTGTGGCTATATCTAAGGAGTTGGGCGCTAATGTCCCTTTTATTCAGATGAGTGGAAGCGAAATTTACAGTAGCGAACGCAAGAAGACTGAGATTCTTTTTGAGGCTATTAGAAAGTGTATAGGCGTGGAAATCCATGAGATGAGGGAGGTTTACGAGGGTGAGGTAACACACATCGACATACAATCCGCTCCTCACCCGTATAATCCTTATCAGAAGGTTCCTGAAAGCGTCCGCGTGGGCCTGAAAACCACTAAGGAGGAGAAAACCATTGAGGCAGGAGCTACCATAGCCCAACAAATAATTCAGGAGGGCATATCTGAAGGAAGCGTAATTCAAATTGACAAGGAAACAGGTCGCGTGGTCAACTTAGGCTTAAGTCTAGAAAGTGCCAAAGGCAAAACCTATGACGTGGACACGAGAAGAAAAATTTCAAGGCCAAGCGGCAGCGTCTTCAAGGAGAAGGAGTTTGTCTATACGCTGACCCTAGCCGACATGGATGAAATCAACGCCCAAAGGCAAGCAGGGGGCTTCTTCTCCTTATTCTTCGGAGGAGCCGAAACCAAGGAAATTGACACTGAAGTTCGAAATATGGTGGACGAACAGGTTAAAAAGCTCGTGGACGAAGGCAAGGCTTTCATTCATCCCGGCGTACTATTCATCGACGACTCCCATCTCCTCGACCTGGAGGCTTTCAGCTTCCTGGGAAGAGCCATGGAAAGCGAGCTTGTGCCCATCATTATTCTTGCCACTAACCGAGGTATTACAACCATTCGAGGAACTGACGTCAAAAGCCTTCTAGGATTTCCATTAGACCTTGTAGACCGCTCTGTGATTATAGGCACAGAGGAATACGACGCCGAAAGCATAAGGGAAATTCTGAGGCTCCGATCCATAGAAGAAAAAGTCAAAATTGAGAAGGAAGCCATAGAAAAGCTCACTCAAATCGGGGCTGGAACAAGCCTAAGGTATGCGGTTCAACTCCTAAGTCTAGCTGCCCAAAACGCAAGGGCTATGAAGCACGAGAAAGTAAGTGTAGAGGATGTGGAACGCGTAGACAAACTTTTCATGGACGTAGGCGAAGCAGCCGAACACCTAAGAAAATACGAAGAAAAACTCATGCACCACTAATCACCCATGAACAGCGCCAGCTGAGAATAGCAAATGATAAATATACAAAGATTAACTCCAAATTGGTGGTTGCGAATGGCTGGGAAGGCTAGACCTGTAGGAGTGGCGGTTTGTCTATCCTCGGCGTTATTGGCTCTATTTTGCTTTTCATAGCCGTAGCGGTGTTAGGTGCCATGTCTTCAGTGCTTTCCGATTTAGTCCAACCTATGATAGAACAATATGGAGGCGTAGTAGTTCCTAATGTAGGTGAGCTCATAGCAGCTATAGCAGTAGCGGTCGCGGTTGTCCTTGCGATAATTGGAATCGTTACGCTCTTGACTTCGTGGGGCTTATGGACTGGAAAGAGTTGGGCTCGATGGTTGGCAATAGTATTAATGGCCATAGGCATAATAGCAGGAATCATGTCCCTGCCAGGGGGCATTATAATCATTCTAATTTGCGGGCTTATAATCTACTATCTCTTTACGCTTAGTGTAAAAGAATTCTTCGGAGAAGCGCCGCCCAAACCTGCACCCTAACCCTTTTTTATCCTTTTTTAATAAGATAAGCCGCAGACAAAACTAACACCAAAATTGGCAAAAGAAAAATATGCAGGACAACTGAAGTGATGATTAGTGGGCTTAACAACCAGTAGAAAAGCTGATTGCTGGATCCCGACATAGAATTAATAACAAAAAACGACGCGATTGCCAGTGTTAAACCTAAACCGAAGGCTTTATGGCTTAACCACGATTTTTTATCGTCTAGTCTAACGCTTTTTGGAAATAAACCATGCACAATAGGGAGTTTTCTGCTGGTAGGAATTATGGGAAGTAAATAGATTAATAAAGGAGCCAAGGCGACTCCGAACAGTAGTCCACTTATCAGCCTAATCTCGTTGGTGCTTGTTCTAAAACCCGCCAACTGAGTCGTAGCATCAGCTATCAATGGTGTAGTCATCAAAAGTGTAATCCATAAGTTCGGGGGACCAGATTCATCTTTTCTACGTAGAGGCAAGAGAAGGTAGCCGATGTAAAGACCAAGATATGCGCCCGTGCATCTCGCACATACAGGAAGGTAATGATTTCCAATCCAGAGAGTTCGCTCGGGAATCTGATGGCAGACTAAACGACCAATAAAATTAAAAAAATAAACAATGGCGTCCTCAAGTGAAGGCATGATAATTCACATAGCTTAATGCATTAGGCATCGCTTTTGAAATATAGAGCTTTAGAATTTTATGCTAATTCCTTTCCGCAGTGAGGGCAGAACTTTACTTCTGGAGGAATTACTCGACCGCACTGAGGACAAATTCTAGTTACTGGCGCAGGAGCTGGCCCTGTCGGCTTCTCCTTCCTAACGATAAGATATATTATCAGTCCGATGATGCCGGTGATGAGAACAATGAGGAGCCATAGTACGCCGCTCATTCCCCGCGACTCAGCGTCTCTGTACACCCAAACGCAGATCAGAATCGCGATGACAAACCATATGATTACGGGAACAATGCATATTGCGCCCGCAAACCACGGAACCCACTCATATTGTCCTATAGGTAACGGTATCATTTCAATCACACTGATTGCTGTTCTGCGTAACTTACTTATAAAACAATTGGTGCGTATCGCCTAGAAGTCTAGAAGTTTAAGCACACGCATTAAAGGCACCGATAAAATTTTAATTTACTCTTAAACCATTTTCTCTAATGGGGTGCCTGAGTTGTCTGAGCGTAGGCGAAGGAGGCATTTTTTCGATCTTTTCGACTTTGGTGAGGAAGATTTCCTGTTTGGGCACGAGCCCTTAGAGGGCGAGTCCAGCTACTCTATATCCGTAACCTACGATGCGGAGGGCAAGCCTGTGGTTAGGGTTAAGACCAGCGGTAACGTTGACGTCGCAGAACTGCGTAAAGACATTGAAAGGCGGTATCCTGGAGCCAAAATTGAAGGATTAGAGGAAAAGCCCTTAATCAGAATTGTGGGCGGGGACGAAGCCAAAAAAGAGAAAGTGAAGAAGAAAGAGGGTAAAGGTGAAGTTAAACGAAAGGAAAGGGAAGGCGTATTCATAAGGGAAGTGGAATAATCAAGTCTGTGCCTTTCACCTTGCATACGCTATGATAGGCATGGACTAATATTAAATAGTTTAATTGCAGTTCTATGCATTGAGGATTAAGAATGAGTGAATCGGAAGGGAGAAAGAAAGCCGCATTTCAGCCTCCTCCCTCGCCCATACTGCCCAGAAGACCAGAATTTCCAGAAGAGGAATGGCCGTCTCCAATTCCAATGCCCGCCATACCAACCGAAGACATTGGAAAAGTGCTCAAACAAATACTTGAGAGGTTAGACGCCATAGAAAAGCGCCTAGAAAAAATAGAGAAAATCTTAGAAGCAAAATAACTCAGCCAATAAGCCGATGATTCGTGGAGGAAACGAGAGAGAGAGAAATCACGCCATTTATCTAAATTAATAAATGCGATTTTTCGACGTGTTTGCCCGTGATGGGAATCGGCTGACGGCATTTCGGACATTTTTTGTCGTCACTTATCTCATAAGCGACTATTGCATAGCCGAATCGTTTTATTAGGGCTTCTCCGCAGTTGGGACAATAAGTGTTCTCGTATTTATGACCCTGAACGTTTCCAAGATACGGATAGAGAACCCCAGACTTCTTAGCCATCTCGTAGGCTTTTTCTAAGGTTTCCACTTTAGTCGGCGGACTGCTGAACTTGTAGGCAGGATAATAGCGGGTAAAGTGCAGCGGCGTTTTGGTTCCAGCCTCTTTAAGGTGCCTCTCTATAACTTCCTTCAAGCATTCTTCGTCATCGTTGACGCCCGTAACAACGAGGTTCACGACTTCCACGTGAAAGCCCATCTTCTTAGCTGCTCCAATGTTCCTCCAAACCTTTCCCACATCGGCTCCTCCGCAATATTTCAAGTAGGTTTCCGCGTCTCCCTTCACGTCGACTTTCAGTCCGTCCATTCCCGCCTCCCTCAATAACTTTAAGGCTTCAAGCGTCATGTACCCATTCGAAACGTAGCAGCAGTAGAGCCCCCTCTCACGACCAAGCCTAAAAACTGGCAAAACCCACTCCGTCAAAACCGTAGGCTCCTGAAAACTGACGCATAACCCCTCATCTCCCCCGCTGAGAGCAGCATCCACAATTTCTTCTGGAGAATGATACCTAGCCTTAGCTGGATTCGGCGCAGCTTTTGAAAGATGATGGTTTTGGCACCAGACGCAATCGAAGTTGCATGACCATGTGGAAAAAGTGAGCGCGGATGAACCAGGCCAATAATGAAAGAAGGGCTTAATTTCGATAGGTCGACTTTCTAGAGCGCTGATATCCCCGTAAACAAGGGTGTAAAGCTTGCCACCAATGTTCCCTCTAGTCTTGCAAACGCCCCTCTGGTCAGGAGCAATGACGCATCGCCTCTCGCATAAAATGCACCTGACCTTATCCTTCGAAAGCTTCTCATATAGTAATGCTTCGCGAACCGTGGAGTATTGAAGTAGCTCCTGCACTTCCTGCCCCCTTCAAAATGGAAGAAGACTAAGGGGTTACATTAACATTTTCTGGGGCATCACTAGGGAATAACTACTTAGACTTTCACGAAATATTATCCCTTATGCTTAAACAGAAAGTCGTAGTTATAATGGGCTCTAAAAGCGATTTAGACTTCGCCTCTTCCATAGGCAACGTGCTAGAAGAATTCGACGTAAAATACGAATACGAAGTAGCTTCAGCCCACAAAACGCCGAAACATCTACTAGAAATTCTGAAGAAGAATGAAGATTCTGAGGCTGATATTGTCTACATCACGGTTGCTGGGCTGTCCGATGCCCTTTCAGGTGTTGTCGCTGGCTTCACTAGATATCCTGTCATTGCTTGTCCTCCAGACGCCGAAAAGTACGGTTGGTCTAAAGTTTTCTCTTCTACAATGACGCCGAAAGGCGTTGCCGTTTCCTTTATTCTTAAACCTGAGAACGCGGCTTTAGCAGCTGTGAAAATCCTTGCATTATCGAATCCTTCCTTGCGCAAAAAGTTTAACGAGCATAGGCGGAAGATGGAAGAAGAGGTTATTAAAGCCAGTGAGGAGGTAAGGGAGAGAAACATTTCAGGTGCCAAAAAATGAGCGTTGAAACGATCTTAGAAACCCACCTACAGTTTCCATTGTTTAAAAGAGGCAAAGTAAGAGACCTGTACGACCTTGGCGACACCTTGCTAATCGTCTCCACAGACAGGATTTCCGTTTTCGACGTGAACCTTCCAGACGGCATCCCGAACAAGGGAGAGTCGTTGAACCGCCTTTCCGCCTACTGGTTTGAAAAGACCGAGAAAATTTTTCCAAACCATTTTCTGGAATGCGTGGACGAGAGGACAATGAAGGTTTTAAAGGCTGAAAGAATCGACATGGAGTGGGTTGCTAGAAGCCACCTTTACGGCTCAGCTTGGAGAGCCTACAAACAGGGAAAGAGGATGATAAGCGGCGTAAAGCTACCCAACGGTTTAAGGCTGGCTGAAGAACTGCCAGAAATCATTTTAACGCCCACGACGAAAAGCGAGGTAGGACACGACATGGAAATATCGAAGAGCCAAGCAATTCAAAGGAAGATAGTTGGCGCAGAGGAGTGGCGTAAACTCGAAGAAGCCACATTTAAATTATTTGAATTTTACAAGAAAGAGGCTGAATCTAGAGGAATCATAATTCCCGACTTTAAACTGGAATACGGAAGGCTCAAAGGTGAACTCATTCAAATAGACGAGCCGCCGACGCACGACTCAGCTAGGTTCTGGGCGAAAAAATATTATAAAATTGGGGAACAGCAGGAGGGAAACGCCTTAGACAAGGAATTTTTGAGAGAATATCTAAGGAGAAAAGGCTTTACTGGTGAAGGAAAACCGCCAAGAATACCGCCCCTCGTGATTGAGGAAGTTTCTAAACGATGTGTAGGCGCCTACAAGGTGTTGACTGGCAAGGGCAAAATAGAAGACCTCAACTTAAGGACGGTCGACCAGCTAATTGCGGAGTTAAGCGAGAGAGCACGTTAAGGTTATTTTGACATTTTCTTATAAAAAAGCTTTTTATTAAATAACGATTTTTAAAGTGATGCGCAAAAGCAGTAGGTGATGGTTTAATGGCTATTGAAAGAGAGGAAATGCAGGAAATAGTTCAATCTTACAAAGAGCCGATTTGCCTCAATTTGGGTTCCCACTCCGCCCTAGACGCTTGGCAAGGTCAGAGAAACTACGGAATACGGAGCATAATATACGTAACGCCTCAAAGAGCCAGAATATACCTTCAAAACCCCATGGTTGGCAAACCCGGCGAAACCATCGAGGATTTACCGACATTAGTTAAGCGCGACTTAATTGTGGTTAATGATCCAGCCGACATAAAAAAGAAGGGCGAATGGAGAAGCGCCATCGTAATTCTGGAAAAATATTCTGACATTGTTAAGTACGTTGACGACTTAGTTGACAAGGAATGTTTACAGATTCCGAATAGAGCCTTCGCCGTGTACGTGGGCGGAGACGAACACTGCAGCACCATAGAAAAGGAGTTCGCAGTTCCCATTCTCGGGTCCAGAAAATTGTTAAAAATTGAGAACAGGGGAGAAATAGAAAGAGACTATTACTGGTTTGCTGAAAAGGCTGGGATTCCGTGCCCCAAATCCTACAAGTTCGAAGTCGGGAAACGAGGCATAAAATTCAAGGAGCCAGTGGATGAACCGATCCTATTAAAGGCTGAACACGCCCACAGAGCCTTCGAAAGGGAATTCATTTTCGCAGCAGATTCAAGGGACCTAGAAGAAAAAGTGGAGAGGGAAATGGAAACTGGAATTTTGAATCAAGAGAGCCTAAAAAAGGCTAGAGCCGAACAAATTGTTTTAGGCCCTCATGCCAACTTCAACTTTTTCTTTTCACCCCTAGACGCCAAAGAAGACTGGGGAGACGTAGACGACTGGTACGCAAAAATATACGGCTCAACGCTGGAAAGGGCCAGAGTCTGCCTAGCGAACCAGTTCCTATCCATCGATGAAAGAAGAGAAACCATACTAGACGGGGTGAAGAGGCTCCCCATCGATGTTCAAGAAAAAATTAGAAGGGTACCCTCATTCGAGGTCACTGCCCACATTATCATGAGCTTAAGGGAATCCTTGCTGAAGGATTTACATCGATACGCTGACGCATTTCTCCTAGCCACAAAGGAATATGAGCCGCCGGGCATAATTGGCGCTTGGTGTCTACAAACCCTCATAACTTGGGATAGAATATCAAAATACGAGCTAAAGCCAAAAGTTAAGGTTGACTTCACAGGGGGTGTTGAACCGAAATCCGCCGTTGACTACGGTCTTTACGATGTGCCTGAGGGAAGAGAACCCTACATGCATATTCCTGTCACGCAAGACGTAGCGCTAAGACATGGAGGAGGAACAAACGTACACATGGGGATCGGTTCACAGTACGCTAACGCGAAGTATCAGAAAAGGATGAGTATGGGAGACAGAATAGCCCTGGAGATTAGGAGAGCTCAAAAAAGACAACTACTTAAAGAAATAGTCACATAGAATTCTTTTGGAGCATGGTAAAAGAGGCGCATAAAATTGGGCGGAGAGGCGTCCATATTTAGCTTATTTTCTCCCACAGACTACAGATACTTCATTAAGGCTTTGGAACCCTACCTGTCCGAAGAGGCTTTCATTAACTATCAAGCCCAAGTGGAAGGAGCCCTCGCAAAAACCCTTGCGAAACATGGCATTTGCTCCCGAAAAGTCGCCGAGGAGATTGTTCAAGCGGCTACCAAAGTGACCGCAGAGGAGGTCTACGAGGAAGAAGGCAGAATTAAGCACGATGTTAGAGCCCTCGTAAACATGATAAGGAAAAGGGTAAGCGATGAAGCGAAGCCCTTCGTTCACGTGACAGCCACATCTATGGACATTAAGGACACGGCTAACGCCCTGAGGTATAGGGACGCAACGGAGAAAGTTATTTTGCCAGACATGGTCGCCTTGGAAAAAACTTGGATAGAGTTGGCTAGAAGGGAAAAGGGCACTGTTCAAATTGGAAGAACACATGGTCAGCACGCTGAACCCATTACCTTCGGATTTGCTATAGCCCAATACGTGAGCCGATGGGGAAACAGGATACTAAAAGTGAAGGAAAGCTCAGAAAACCTTGTGGGCAAGTTCTCTGGAGCCGTTGGCGCCTACAACGCCTCTGGACTATTTTTTGATGACCCAGAAAACTTCGAAAGAGAAGTATTAGAGGAACTGAGCTTAAAGCCAGCGGAAGTTTCCATACAGATTGTTCCCTCTGAGCCAGTGACAG
>JBBIVD010000009.1:0-14903 GCA_037439925.1 Candidatus Bathyarchaeota archaeon | reverse complement strand
GGCGGCAACTTCAAGGGCCTCGAAACCGTTCTTAGACGCCCAAGCCACAACTTTTTCGAAGTCCAGCTCGCCCAAAACAGCAGTTAAGAATCCTATCTTCAATTTTTCTACTCCATGTAAAATTTTGTCTGTTTTAACGTTTAAAAACTTCTTTATTGTAAAGTGAATATTGCTTGCGGTGAACTGCACATGGTAGAAGAAGAGGCTTTTCTCTGTCCCTTTTGTGGAGCACCCTATAGAAGGCTTATTCCAGCCGGTGTGGTTCAGGTGGAATGTCAATATTGCGGAGGCACCGTTCTTGTTCCTCCTCGTTTAGGGGGTCGGTTCGTCGCTGTCCTAATCATCCTGAGGCCTTAGCTATAGGTCTCTGCAACGATTGCGGTGAAAGTTTTTGTGACCGTTGCCTTTACATTTAAGTTAGAGATGGAAAATTGCATGTTTGCCCTAAATGTTATGAAAATCGGCAAACCAAGAACATTGTTGAGGCAATTATCGCTTTTATTCTTGTTTTGTTTTTCTTGTTACCATTTATTTTTGTGTTTTCTGTTGCTGCTGTATTCTTCTTATTCGTATTCTTAATATCGGTATACTTGAGTGTCAAGAAGAAATATCCTACTATTTATGATACAAAACTAGAGAAAAAAACTGCTGATATAAGTGAAATAGCTAAACCCTTGAATGAGAAGGAACTTTATGAAACAATGCTCAACACGTACATAACAATATATGGCGCAGGACATGGAAAAATGCATTTAGAAGAGAAAATAGACAAATACGTAAAACAAGGCTTGAACCGAGAAGAAGCTATACAAAAAGTAGCAAGAAACGAAGGATATACCTAGCAAAAATACGAAGAAAACTATTATCCTCTCTGATCGTCGGAGCATCCTATTTAACCACAGAAATCTACAATCTTCATGCGGGGTGAAATCCACGAAAAGAGTCAAGGTCGGCGTTGTGGGAGCAGGCGGAATTTTCCAGATGGCACACCTTCCAGCGTATCCTGACATCGAAGAAGCCCAGCTCGTAGCCATCTGCGACACATCTGAAACCACTTTGAAAACAACTGAAAGGAAAATTAAATCGCTTTACGCCGAGAAAGCCCAAAAGGCGAAAGAAGACGGGAACTTGGAACTAGCTGAACGTTTAGAGGGCGACGTAAGCGGCATTAAAACATACATAAACGCAAAAGAAATGCTTTCAAAGGAAACGCTGAACCTGATTGACGTCTGTACCCCAACGAAATTCCATAGTTCAATTGCCATCGAATCCCTTAACTCCGGCGTAAACGTTATGGTTGAAAAACCCATGGCGAGAACATACCTCGAATGCCTCGACGTAATCGAAGCCGTGGAAAACAACAAAAAGCTCTACCAGCACAACGAAAACTGGATTCACTATCCAACCTGGTACAACGCCAGAAAATTCATTGAAAGCGGAGCCATCGGCGAAATCACACTCATATTCATGGACTGTTCCCACGGAGGACCAGAGTGGGCCAAATGGTTCTGGAACCCCGATATGGCTGGAGGAGGCGCCCTCCTAGACATGGGAGTCCACGCAATAACAACCACTTGGTTCTTAGTCGGATTTGACAGCAAACCCGTGTCGGTTAGGGCTGCGGAGCCTCATGGCATAAGCCTCAGAACGAAGACCCGCTTCGTTCAAGGAATGTTTAGACAGACGGAATTAGACGACGACGCACACGTACTCATTAGATATGAGAACGAAGACAACGGGGCGTGGTCCACCGCCCACATAGAGGGCTCATGGTCCCATCGGGATTCCCCGGACAACAAAATAATTGGAACCAATGGACAAATTGATACAGTTTGGGAGGAGGAAAAAGGAAAAGTTTCCCTAAGGATAACCAACTCGCAAGGCGGAATTAGAAAAATTGATTTAGGCAAGTTCGAATGGACTCTCGGCTTCGCTGACGAAATAAGAAACATGTGCAACTGCATATTGAACAAGGTTAAACCATTATGCGACGAGAAAATAGGCGCCGAAACAACAGCCATAGTCGGCGCAGCCTACCTTTCGCAGAAAAAGGGGAAGAAAGCCGTGACGCTTGACGAATTCAAAGAATACGCCCTCAAAATTCGTGAAAAAGAAGGAGAACGGGCGTCAGAAGTCCTACTTAAAGAATTGCTGAAAGGAATACAAAAGTGAAAACTCGTAAGAACGTTTCCGAGGATGCTGAAACTGTAAGGCAAATAGCCATACAGCGCATCCGCACCCTCTTCAGCTTGGCAAAAAAGGTTATCCATGAAGACCCCAAGCTGGCTCAGAGGTACGTTGAAATCGCCAGGAAAATCGCCATGCGAACCAAGTTGCGCCTGCCTAGGGAGTATAGGCGAATGATTTGTAGACATTGCAAAAGCTTTATTTTACCTGGCGTCAACTGTCGTGTTCGTATTCAACAGAAAAGGGAGCCTCATGTGGTTATCACTTGCCTAACCTGCGGCAAGCATATGCGCATACCATTAAAGAATAGGAGAAGGAAAGTTGTCGTCTAAGCTGAAGCTGCGAATAAAGCGTGAAATGAGCGCAGAAAAACCAACGATATGGATAGGGAAGAAAGGCATGTCGTCCCAAACAATGAATGAGGTCTCTAGGCAGCTTGACCAAAATGAAATAGTGAAAGTTAAAGTGCTGAAAGCCGCACTCAAAGACGAAGAAGCCAAAAACGTAGCAGCGAAAATCGCCCAAGAAACAGACTCAAGTCTAATTGACGTTCGAGGACACACCTTCGTGCTTTACAAGCCTAGAAAAAGAAAAGCCTAAAACATTCGCAACCGTATTAAATTCGTTTCCAGAGAACTTTTATAAGAGGCTTCATGAATTAATGTGAGAAAATTAAGTTAAGGAGAAGAAGTCTTGCCGACGCCCTACGATGTTCCCCCCTCAATTTTCATCGAAAGGCTAGCCAAACATCTAAAGGATAATGTGGATGAGATAACTCCGCCTGCGTGGGCATCCCTCGTGAAGACTGGTTCCCACGTTGAAAGACCGCCCCAAAACCCGAACTGGTGGTTCATCCGCTGCGCCTCCATTCTAAGGAAAATTTACATTGAGGGTCCAATAGGTGTGGAGCGCCTCCGTTCAGGATATGGGGGAAGAGCGAGTCACGGGACTCAGCCTCAACGCGCCGTGAAAGGCGGTGGAGCCATTTTAAGAAAGGCGTTGCAGCAGCTTGAAGCCGCTGGTTTGGTTGAGCCTTTGAGAAACAGGGGCAGAATAGTAACTAAGAGTGGGAGACAACTTTTAGACTGCCTGTCGGCGGAAATCAAAAAGGACTTAGAAAAAACGGTTCCTGAACTGAAGAAGTACTAGGTGGGTATGGTGAGCGAGGAAGAAGAAATAGAGGCGCTGCGAAGAAGAAGATTAATTGAGTTGCAGAGGCGAATAGCCCAAGAGCAACAGCGCATCCAAGCTCAACAGCAACTAGAGATGCAGAAGCAGGCTGTGCTCCGCAGAATACTTACCGCAGACGCTAGACAGCGCCTCACAAACCTAAAGATGGTGAAGCCAGAATTCGCCGAGCAACTAGAATTCCAACTGATCCAGCTCGTCCAGCAAGGAAGAATAAACATCCCAATAAACGATGAGCAACTGAAGGAAATCCTGATTAAGCTTCAGTCGGGCCGAAGGGAAATCAAAATTAGGAGGGTCTAATCACGGCGAGAGGCAAACCCACAGCGAAAAAACGTCGCCTCATAAAAGCTGGAAAACAGAAAAAGCCAGTTCCAACATGGGTCATCGCTAAGACCGTGGGCCGCGTGAGAACAAACCCTAAAAGGAGAAGCTGGCGTCGGAGAAAAATAAAGGCTTAGGAGGACAATGAATGACGGAGCCAGTTAAGGAAACAGAAAGGGCAGAAGAAACCGAGGAAACCGAAGGAGTGATAGAGGAAGAGCTGGAAAAAGAAGAGGTCGAAGGGGTCGGGGAAGCTGAAGTAGCGGAAGAAGAGGCAGAAGAAGCCGAAGAGGAAGGGCTGGAGTAAGAGGAAAGAGAAGCCGTAGTGGAAGCCGAGAAAGAAGAGAAAGTCGAGGAAGCTAAAAAGGAGGAAATCGTGGAGGAGAGAGTTTACACCATACCGCTCGGTAGGGCGTGGATTTCCCCTCGGAAAAAGAGGACGCCAAGAGCTACGCGCCTCGTCAAAAGCTTTATTGAGAGGCATATGAAGCCTGAAGCCCTCGTGATTAGCAATGAGGTGAATGAGAAAATATGGAGCAGGGGCATAGAGAAGCCTCCGCGGAAAATTAGGGTTCGAGCCGCCAAGGACCGTGAGGGAACCGTAACCCTTTACCTAGCAGAAGAAGGAGACTGATGCTTGGGGATTTACCTCATTGACTTTTTTGGAAGCGCAAGCATAGGGGTTTATTCTTTGGTCACGGACAGAATGCTTATAGTTCCTCCACAAGTTTCTGAATCTAAGGCTCGTAAACTTGAAGAATGGCTGAAAGTTAAAGCCCTTCGCACAACCATAGGCGAATCCGTGCTCATAGGAGCCTTGGCTTGCGCAAACTCTAAGGGCATAGTCCTTCCGCATTTTGTACGTGACGGAGAAGTTAAAGCCATAAAGTCAGCCTTAGACATTAACGTCATGGTTATGGAAACCAAAAGGACGGCTTATGGAAATCTGGTTTTGGCGAACGACTGTGGGGCAGTAGTTGACCCCAGATTAAAGAGGGGAGATGTGGCAAAAATAGAGGATACTTTAGGCGTTGAGGCGGTTCCATGCGAAATAGCTGGACTGCCATACGTTGGGTCCCTAGCCGCCGCAACAAATAAGGGTGTGTTGGCGCATCCGATGATAAAGGAGGAGGAGCGGAAGGTTTTGAAAGATGTTTTAAACGTCCAAGTGGATGTGGGAACAGTTAATTGTGGTATACCATATGTGGCTACGGGTCTTAGAGCTAATAGGTACGGAGCGGTGGCAGGCTCTATAACGACGGGACCCGAACTCTGGATAATCGAAAATGCTTTAGACTTGGTGAAGTGAAATGAGTAGGGAAGTTAAGACTTTTCGAGTGGTGGGGCGAATCGTTAAGCCGAACCTTAAAACCAGCTTTAGGAAAGAGGTTAGGGCTATGAAGCCAGAAGAAGCCGTGGAAACCGTTTACAAGGAAATCGGCAGCAAGCATAGAGCCAAACGCTTCCAAATTAAAATTGCCAAGGTTGAGGAAATAAGCCCAGAAGAAATTGAGAGTCCATTCATAAAGAAGTTGGCTCTTGGAGAGAGATAAGTTGGCAAGTGAGGATGAGACCCTCCGACGCTTAGCCGTTGAGCTTCAGATTTTAGAAGGAACCGCTGAGGCTTTACAGTCAAGAATAAACCTCGTAAATGCTGCTATAACCGAGCTGATGGTTGCAAATGCCACATTAGAAGGATTAGAAAAAGAGGGGAAGGGCGCCCCGCTTTTCGTCCCCATCGGAGGCGGATCCTACGTAAAGACGAGTTTAGAGAGCGTTGATACGGTGATCGTGGGCATAGGCGCAGGCGTAGCCGTTGAAAGGACAATAAAGGAGGCTAGGGAAAACCTTGAAAATCGCATGGCTGATCTGGAAAAAACTAGGGACACGCTTAGGCAGCAGTTAATCCAGGTCGCTGAAAGAATCCGAGACGGCAGGTCTAAGTTTCAAGAGTTGTCGGCAAGCATTAGTGAACGGGAGAGAACCAAACCTGTTCGAAAAACTTAGGGAAAGCCTCAGCGGGCTCGTCACAAAAATCACCACGACAGAGCTGACGCCAGAAAGCCTACGCCCCATACTATGGGATTTTAAGCTAACTCTAGTCGAAAATGATGTTGCGCTCCCAGTTGCTGAACACATTTGCGCCGAAATAGAGAAAAAACTAGAAGGCGTCAAAGTAAAGAGACTGCAGGACCGAAAGGAAATTGTGGAGAAAGCCCTTCGCCAAATTTTACTCGAAACCCTAACGGTTGAAGATGGAAAGGACCTACTAGAAATAGTTGAGAAGAAGAGAAAAATGAAGGAACCTTGCGTAATTGTTTTCGTGGGAATCAACGGCTCAGGCAAAACCACAAGCATAGCCAAAGTGGCCAAACTCCTCATGAAACGCGGCTACTCGGTTATTCTCGCATGCAGCGACACCTATCGAGCGGGATCAATCGAACAGCTCGAGGAACATGCCAAGCGGCTAGGCGTACGCATGATTAAGCATCAGTACGGCTCAGACGCGGCTGCCGTTGCCTACGATGCCGTGAACTACGCAAAAACACGAGGTGTTAATGCAGTGTTAATTGATACGGCGGGTAGAATGCAGACAGACCTAAACCTCATGAAGGAAATGGAGAAAATCGTTCGAGTCGTGGCTCCAGACATGGTCTTATTCGTTGGAGACGCCTTAATGGGCAACGACGCAGTGGCGCAAGCCCAAGAGTTCGACAAGTCCGTCCATATTAGTGGCTCAATTTTGGCGAAGGTGGACGCAGACGCCAAGGGAGGAGCAGCCATATCCATAACCCACATAACGAAGAAGCCCATAATCTTTATTGGAACTGGACAAACCTACGAAGACCTCCAACCCTTTAAGCCCGATTTCCTAATCAACAAAATCCTCGGATCCACACCAAATTAACCTAATTACAACAGCCCCTACAAGTATAGGTGCCTAAAGAAAAAAGGGAAAAATTACTTAGCGACCACTTTTTTCCTACGCTTCACCAAGTAGACAGCGACAATGACGACGATAATGAACACTACAGCGATTATGACCCATATCCACGGAAACGCTGAAGGGGCTTCCTCTGTGCCAAATACAGTAATGAAATTCTTAACGCGGCCTGAGGAATCAATGCCATCCGCCCCACAAGGCATGACATCAGCAGCATCGCTTCCTCGAGCCGATTGGCCCGGATCGCCCCAGGTTTCGCCCGGCGTCCCTGGAACATCGGGGTCAAAGGCATGCAGCCATTGTTGCGTTCCTGAGGTCGGGTGTTCACCAGGCTTGAAGGAGATCACTGTAATCGCCAAGGGTTGACCCTTCCAAAACGCGGGGAAGTCTGCGAGGGGTATGCTTAACTCGAAGGCGCTGGCGGTTACGTTCTGGGCGAGTTTTAGGCCGCCCCCTGTGTCATCGACTGTGACCCAGCTGGTGTCTTGAATTTCTTGAATATAAGCCTCTGTGCTATAAAAAACTAGGAGTCTCTCCCAGTTTGCCTTCGAATTGGTGTAGGTATCGCACGCCATGCCAAGGTCGTCCTTGCCTGATCCCGCCTTAAGGTCTGTGTCGAAGGCGACAACAAAGCAGGAAGCATTCATCTGAGGGTAACTCCAATTTTCGATTAGGCTGTTAACGTCAAGCCTTAGGTAAATGGCGGCTGTATCGTTGTATATGTAAATGGCTTTCAGGTCCCTTACCTTATCGTTAATGGTAACTTGCTCCGGCGCCTCAGCTGTGCTCCCTATGCTGAGAAGGGTCGTGTCAGTGGACCAAGGCTGCGTGTCTCCGACGGCGTCCTCATACAAGGGTTCAATGCCCACCCAGTCGCTTAGGTCTCCGTCAATTGTAATTTGGTTTTCACTCGGGTTCTTTTCAACACTCATTAAGCTTGGCTTAGCAACAGTTGAGGTTTGAGATGGCAGAAGCGTGATGATTACCATTATCGTGATGAGGAAGATAGACATCGACCACTTTAACTTCATTCATATTCACTTCCTTTTCCTTCTCCACTGCCTTATCCCAAAAATATTTTCTTTCCGCCTGCACACTTGTCGGTTGTTGAATTTAAAAAATTTTCTGTAATCGCATTGAAGGGCATCTAGAATTTTAAAATGAAAAGTAATCGTATATTTCTTGAAGAATGGATACGGCTCCTTGAGGCGGAATTATTCCCTTCTCAGTTATAATCAAGTCAATATACTCGGCGGGAGTAACGTCAAAGGATGGATTTCGCACACTCACATTTTCCATGCTTTTAAGCTTTTCAGGCGAAATAATCTCTGAGGGAGCCCGTTCTTCGAGGACGATCAGCTCGCCAACCATGGTCTCCGGGCTGAACTTATAGGTTTCAGCCGCCACAAAGAACGGTACATCGGCTTCGTGTGCGGCAAGCGCCACCGTGGATGTGCCTATCTTGTTTACCAATGCTCCGTTGGCAGCTATGGCGTCGGCGCCTACTATCACTTTGTCAATCTCATTCATGAAATGTCGAGCAGCGCTGTCCACGATCATCGTGACTGGAATGCCTGCTTCGCCTAAAGTTTTAGCGGTAATTCTGCCTTGAAAGCGGGGTCGAGTTTCAGTGGAATAAACTCGAATTTTCTTGCCTTGTTCCCAAGCCTTTTTTATTATTTCGACTACTGCGGAGCTGTGGCAATGAGTTAAAATCACGTCTCCGTCTCTAATTCTGTTCGCTCCGAATTCCCCGATCCTTCGAACTGCCGTCCTAGAATTTTCTATAAATTCATCAGCAGCGTTTACTGCATTTTTTCGGAGGTCGTCGATGCTTGAAACGGCGTTTCTGGCTTGTCTTAACCTGCCCATAACATAGCGTATTCCATTCGGCAACGAAACAGCCGTGGGCCTTGTCTGCGCAAGGCTTTTAGCTGCAAAATCCATTTCACGCATAAATTCGTCAATCGTTTCCGCCTTGGAGTTTTCTGCTGTTATCTTTAGGGCGCTGACTGCGGCTCGGGCGATTTTCCCAGCTCCCCTTATCTTCATGGCTTTTATGTCTCGGGCGATTTCCTCAACCTTCTCGGGGAGAGCGTGCATAAGCCTCAGCCTTCCATCATTTGCCTAAGTATGAGGTAGGCTCCCTGCGGAGGCACTATTCCTTTTTCGGTTATGATGGCGTCTATGTATTGCGGCGGAGTAACATCGTAAAGGGGATTTCGCACGTCAACGTTCTTCATTCTGGCAATAGCTTCTGAATCGAGAATTTGTTTTCGGTTTCCCTCCTCGATTTCCACAAGCTCTCCGACAACGGTTTCAGGACTTAACTTGTAGGTTCCCGCAGCGACTAAAGTTCGAACCCTTGCTCCTCGAGCTATGGCTGCGACAACGGCGGCTCCAACCCTACTGATAACAGCTCCATTCACGGCAATCGCTTCAGCGCCGATTAACACATGATCAATTTCATTAATGAAAACTCTAACTGCCGAATCGACTATAAGCGTAACGGGCAAGCCTAATTCACTAATTTTTTGCGCCATTTTTCGCCCTTCAAACTCTGGTCGAGCCTCAGTTACGAAAACACGAATGTTTTTCCCCTCTTCCGCAACCTTTTTCAAGATGGCGAGGACAGTTGTGCTGAATCCATGGGTTAGAATTACGTCGCCGTCTCTGATTCGCTTGGAGCCAATTTCCCCAATTCTAATTTTGGCTTCGTTGATTCTTTCCACAAACCTAGACGCCGAAGCCTCCACAAGATTCCGCAAATCAATTAATTTTGCGTCGCCCACGGCTTCGGCTTCTCGAATAACGCTTGAGACGCAGTTCCTAAGGGCAGACGACGAAGGTCTTGCGTCAATTAAACGGTTAGCGGTATCTTTTACCTCCTTCTGAAACTCCTTTGCGGTTTTCGCCTCAGAGCGTTTAGCTAAGATGCCTAACGCCTTTGCAGCGGCTACGGCAGTGTCGTCTGCTCCAACTATTTCCTTCGCCTTAATCTTATGGATAATTTCCTCAACTTCCTTGATCATTTCACGCACCCGAGGAGTTAAGGCTAAAGTGATGTTGCATTTACATCCTAAAGTTTATTGGTTAAGCGAAAATATAAAGGCATTAAACTTTACTCGGAGAATGGAAAGGATGAATGGACAATCGCTGCACAAGACTGAGCATACGCTGATTGAATTAAAAGCGAAGGTCCATGATTTAGGCATTATCCGAAGTAAATTGACTAGGCTGGGAGCCGAAAAAATCGGAACTTTTCGGCAGATCGACTCATATTTTGTAACTCCTAAAGGAAGGTTAAAGCTACGGGAAGTCGAAGGCAAAGACGAGGCAATGCTGGTGTACTATGAAAGGAAAAACGTCGCTGGACCAAAAAGAAGCGGTGTTTTCATTGTTGAAATCCGTGAGCCAACGGTTTTCAAGATTTTACTGAACAAAATTCTCAAAGTTAGGGCGACTGTGGATAAAACAAGGGAAATTTACCGATATGAGGGAACGCAAATACATTTAGACACGGTTAAGAAACTCGGAACATTCGTCGAATTCGAAAAAGAAACACGTGCGAATACTCAAGCAGTGAGCCAAAGTAAACAAGCCTTAGAAAAACTGATGGAAAAATTGGGAATAAGCCCAAATGAGCTTGAAAAGCTTTCTTATGGAGACTTAATTCAAAAAAGACAAGGCAAAGGCTGAGGCGAAAGGCTTTTCCTTAATACGCTTATTTAACTTCAAAGAGGATGCGTAATAATGAGCCGTGCGCCCCTTGTCGACCTCGCAACTGCCTATTTTAAACGTAGGGGCTTCAAAGTAGAGAAAGACGTAACTCTAGAAGGGTTTTCTGGTCTTCCGCGTAAGTTCGACCTCATTATTCAGAAAGGCAACGAGCGACGCCTGGTCTGGATTAAAGACTGGAAGCGGACAGTGGGCGTAAACATGATTATAAACATAGACATGGCGGCGGCCGACGTCGGGTTTTCTAATCCAATAATTATATCGGAAAAATTCAGCGGACACGCTAAAGCTTACGCTAACCGTCGGGGAGTTACATTAATGATGAGGCGCGAAATCGCTCAGCACCTCAGATAAGTCTTATACATAAATTATCTGAAAAAGTCATGCAACCTTCCTTCTCGGTCTAGCTTCCCTAACCAGTCAACAATGCCCCGCCTACATTGGCTATTCCCTTCGAGAATGGAGATAATCTCATCCACTATGTCTCCGATTTCCCTGCCGCTTGTGTCAATTTCGCACACTTTATCGGGACCGCAGGCTTCCACAGCCTCGGATAAACAGACATCCAAAATTTCGGCTTCAAGGTTTTCCTGAATCTTACTCTCTTTAAATCCGCGGTTTTCCATTAGCTTTTTCAGCTCGTCTGGATTACGCCTAAGAACAAAAACCAAGTGGACCTGCTCTGCTGGAACTACGTCAACAGCGTAGTGTCCGTCAATTATTACGTCGCGCTCACATTCCTTTATAATGTTCCTTGCTCTCTGTGAAACTTTATGGGTATCTACAATGAGGGTTTCCCTCGCTTCGTCCACGCCGCTGACCAAGTTTTCCCTTATAACGAGTTCTCCTAAATCAACGTGTTTTGCACCTAGCTTAGAGGCTAATAAACGGGAGATTACGGTTTTTCCGACTCCAAGCGTGCCCGTGATCAAAATAACTCTCTTAAATTTTGTCCACCTCGCCCACAAGCCCAAATATATAGGCGCTCCACTAAATAAAACTCTACTTTTTATCCTTTAGATACGAAAGCATTAAATATAAGTTGAATCGAAAAAAGGAAACGAGAGTGAAAAGACCATGGCTAAGAAGGGGAAAAAGAAGAAGAAATAAAAATAAGAAGCTTTGCTGGCCCTCTGGACGAAGTGTATCATTTTTCGGCGTCTCATGAGATAGCAATATTTTCTAATCTTTTTTATCAAATAGAATGCATAAAGCAGTAACTAGAACACGTGAGTTTTAATGGAAGTGAAATTGAGTCGGAAGCACGGATTTTTCCTCGGCGTATCAGTCGCAGATTTTGGCTTACAGAATTTTGAAAGACACTTTGCTTGCCCAATACGGCATCTATGCCTATCTACCGAGGTTTTTCTAATCATGGGATTCGCTTTGCGCTTAGTTTTTAGAGATTTCATCCATTAGTCCAGGGTTCTTTTTGATGCCCCTAGATAGGACGAATGGGAAAGTGATTGTCGTTATCATTGCCATGGCAACCAATGCTGAGAACACTTCGAGTGGTATCAAGTTGAACTGTAGGGCTATTAGGGCGATTACTAGTTCGGCTGCTCCTCTGGAGTTCATCGCCCATCCTACGTAGTAAAGTTGCTTAAAACTCAGGCTTGAAGCAGGCTTCACAATGAGAGTGCCAAAAATTTTCCCGAGGAAAGCGATGATGACGGTGCCTATTAAGAGCGTTAGGTTTGTGGAAAGCGTTTCAAAATTGAAGTTCAAGCCGACGTTCGCAAAAAAGAATGGAACGACGAATCCCAAAGTAATCATCTTAGTCACTCTAATCATATCTTCTCTATCTTTCTGACGGATACTCCTTAAAGAAAGCTGAAGGAGAAAGCCCCCAATAATCGCTCCAATGAGGTAGCCCAACTCCATGAGTTCAGAAAGTGCAGCTAAAACCAGAACGAAAATCATTATCATGGAGAACAACGCCGTATCGTCGCCGCCATTGTCTTCCATGTAACGAAGAACTTTTGAAACCACTTTAAAGAAAACAAAAGCAATTATAACGAAGGCTACCAGTTGCACGGGAATCAAGGCGAGATCAAAAAGGCTGCCTCCATGGGCAAGCACTACCACAAGGCTGAGAAATACAACTTCAAATATGTCGTCGATTGCTCCAGCCGCAACCATTATGGCTCCTAGCCTAGTGTTAAGAGAACCTAAATCCATTAAAACTTTAACCTTAGTTGCTTCCGAGGTAACTGATAAGGCGCCTCCGAACACCAGCGACGTTAAAAAATCGTATCCCATCGCCCTTAGAAAGAAGAAGCCCAAGAATAATGGAAGAAGTGCTGCGCTAAAAGATATTATCGTTGAATCCCTTGATGTTTCTTTTACTTTATTTATGTCGATTTCCAATCCAGCCAAGAACAATAGGAAAACTATTCCTAAGGTAGACAGGAAGTCAACTATGCCGCGGCTTTCCGAACTAAAAAATGTGGTTTCAATCAAAGGGATTCCGAAAATCATGCCCGCTAAGATTTGTCCCACAACCGGAGGAAAACTAATTTTCCTAAACAACTCGCCAGAAGCGAAGGCTGCGATTAAAACTATTGGAATTATCACGAGTGTATCAACCATAACCTCACCTCAGAAAACAGACTGAATCGGAATAACTCAGCCGAAGCCTTCGGAAAACGCTCGCATTCCTATCCGCTTCGCACCCTAATTTCCATTTTCCGAGACTCGGAATTGAACAAATTATGCCTATAAGGATTTCGCTTCCTAAAATACGCAAAATTTTAATGTGATAAAAAGGAAAGCTTGAGAAGCATGGTGAGGAAAATGATGTCTCAAATACCGACAAAAATTGAGAAAGTCGAAAAGAAGCTTTTCGACTGCGAAATACTAAGGGTGGCAATCATAGCCGAGCTGGACGCAATAAACCTTTACGAGCAGTTAGCAGCCGCAACGAACAATGAAAACATAAAGAAGATTCTGTTAGATGTGGCTAAAGAAGAGAAAACACACGTAGGAGAATTCCAAACCCTACTACTAAAAGAAGACAAGGAACAAGTCGAAGAACTAGAAAAGGGCAAAAAAGAAGTCGAAGAAACAATCGAATAAACACACTGAAACAAGCTCGCAGACCATGAGATCAGACAATCACACAACAAAACAACATACATCATCGTAACCTTTCTTTTGGTGCTCCGGAAGATTTGCGTATGCGGGGGGAACTGGAATTTGGATCGGAATTGTTTACGGTAGCCCTATATGGTCGTGGGGTTCGCACTGAGAGTGATACGTTTATGCGAAAAAGTTGAGAGATTCCGCTTTCTATCTCCCAAGGAAAAAACTAAATATAGCTACTAGGGTCGAGATAATGCCGATCGCAGAAGCAATAAGCTCAATGTCACGGTTCCATACGAATATATGGATTCCCTCTCTTACCCTACGTATCCTAGGTATTCTCTGGTTCATTGCTTTTTCTATTTCAAGCTCCTGTACGGCTGCTATTGATATTCTCATAAAGGTCTGTATTGCTCGCTTGCTTTTCTCAGGTTCTGTGATATTCTTACCCATACTTTCTGCCAAAGCCGATATTAGATATCGATAGATAAATCTTGTTGCCAGCGCAATATCCTCATAGTCTCTATATTCCGGCGAGAGCAATTTCTCTTGCTGCTTTTTGTCCATTAGCCATGAAAAGCAATTCCTAACCGCAGAATTGTTGTGGTTGACCCCAGTTTCCATCAGTGCAATTCCACACAAGCAATTAGCCCAAATTTCCTCTGATTTTTTAAGCCAAATTTCCTTTTTTCCATCTCGAATCAGGAAAGTCTTTGCTTTAGCGCGTGCGCGCTCTACTTGAGAGTCGGCTATTCCACATTCAATAAGAGATAAGAGAAGTAGCGCTGTATATTGAGGATTAAGAAGCATTCCCCGCCTATCTTGAGAGGATATAAGCCACTGCACGGCATGCTTAACACGTAAGTTGAGTTTGAATTCTTTTCTGTCAAACTCTGAACCAACGAATGGTGCTAATGCCCTTACTGCAAGAGCTGTCTCCCATGGTTCATCATGCCAGCCTCCAAGGCGCGTTCCATGTGCTGAAGGGTGTTCTCTTTGCATTTGGCACAGCCATCGAATTGATTCCCTGAGAATTGACTCCTTTACTTCTCCCCCTTCATGGCGTGTCAAGTGCAAAGCCTTCAGAGCAAGGGAGGTATCCCAAACTTCATCAGACCAATGGCCTGCATCACGAGTTGACTCTAAAGCTTGAATACACCTCCTTACATGTCCATACGGATTTTCTCCTATTTCAAGAAGGGCAACCGCAATGTTGGCGATGCAGCGAGTATCTAAGCGATAGTTTTCATAGGTTTCTTCTTCACTGGTCAGAGATGCTACAGCCACTATCATCTTAGCCACTAATTTCAATAATAGGTCCCTCGCAGCTTGATACTCTGCAGGAAATGCAATAGTTCGGAACATTATACTCTTCCCCTATCAGCCAACCACAGCTGGACACCATAATAGCTTAGCAGCATATACATAACAATCCGGA
>JBBIVD010000008.1:0-15343 GCA_037439925.1 Candidatus Bathyarchaeota archaeon | reverse complement strand
TGTTTAATCACTTCTTTGCCTATGTCTAAGCCCACTTTCTTAATAACGCCAAGAATGTTCCTCTCCGAAGCAGGTGCATCAGGTCCAACGACGAAGTCTGGTCCGCCTAAAAAGTAGAAGTGAAGCGTATGGTCGTAAATGAAGTAGGCGCAGTACATTAGCTCCCTAAGTTTTTTAGCCGCAGGCGGAGGCTCAACGTTAAAGGCTGCGTCTAAAGCTTTAGTTGAGGCGAAGTGATGTGCAACTGGGCAGACGCCGCAGATTCTAGTTGTTATTTGAGGCAAGTCTTCAGCTTTTCTTCCCTCGCAGAACCGCTCGAAGCCTCTAAGCTCAGGAACTTGGAAATAGGCGTTTTCAACATCGCCTTTATCGTCTAGAAAAATCTCTATTTTACCGTGCCCCTCTAAGCGGGTAATCGGGTCTATGGTGATCCTCTTCGTGCTCATCTCATCACTTTCCTCCGAAGAATTGAGTGAGGCAGAGAGTATCGGTAAAATGTGCCTAATGGGTCTTTAATTTGGGCGATTAATTTTTCGGCGTTATACGTTTCTTTTCTCTCGTCGCCCGCTCCGAGAATCGAGGAAAGGGCGCTCATCATCGCCGCCCCCTGCTCAGGCACGTTGGGACATGGACCGCCGCATCCTGTGCAGGGCATGTTAAC
Organism: Candidatus Bathyarchaeota archaeon; assembly: GCA_037439925.1. Lineage (GTDB taxonomy): Archaea > Thermoproteota > Bathyarchaeia > Bathyarchaeales > Bathyarchaeaceae > JBBIVD01. Next base: position 14,682 of record JBBIVD010000008.1, on the reverse strand, counting down.
CTTGATGCATTGTGCTTCGCATCCTGCTCGGGTTGCGGGTCCCATGCAGATTATTCCCTGCTCTAGGAGGCATTTTTCCGTGTCTGGAATAATCTCGTATACTCTTTTTATTTCGGAGATTTTCTTGTTCTCTCTTTTTCTTGGGCATTCGTCGCAGACCGATTTCTCAGGAGCAAGCACCGAACCCTTTGGAGGCAACTCGTTTTTGGCTATGGCTTCAACGGCTTTCGCTATGAGCTTCACGGGAGGTGGACAGCCAGGCAAGTAATAGTCTACGTCAACTGTTTGATCCAATGTTTTCACAGTATCGTAGAATTCTGGCAGTCTTAATTCGCCTTCTTTAACCTTGAAGGAAGTTTGGGGCGTTACGAATTCGGGGTTACGTGTCGAAGCTGTTTCCTTGTAAGCCTTCTCGAAGATTTCTTTTCTGTTCGATATGTTTGCGAGTCCTGGAATGCAGCCTTCGTGGGCGCAGGAGCCGAAGGCCACGAGGATTTTTGATTTCTGCCTGAGCAGTTTTGCCATGTGCTCATTTTCCTCTGTCCTTATAGCTCCGTTGAAGAAGCATACGTCTATGCTCTTGTCTGGCATGGCTTCTACGTCCTTGTACTTGTAGTCTAGGGCTACGGGCCAAAACACGATGTCGGCGATTGCGATTACGTCGAGGATTTTCTCGTTTATGTCTAATACGGCTATTTCGCATCCTCCGCAACTCGCAGCCCAATAAAAGGCAAATTTCAACTTTTCCATGCTGATCACAGCCTTTCGATTATGCCGTTTAATTTCACTCTGTGCTCGTCTAGGGCTAGGTCTTTCGGGCTGAAGCCCATGGCTAAAGCCAAAAGCTCCGAATAATGAAGAACGGGTATGCCGAACTGCTCGTTGAAAAGGCGTTCTATTCTAGGCTGGTTTACGTCAAACATTGTGTAGCATGAGGGGCAAATGGTTATTAGGGCTTCTACTCCAGCTTCCTTCAAGTGTGTGAGTTTGTCCCTTGCAAGTTGAAGGGGAATTTTGTCGTTTACGCCTATTATTGGGGCGCCGCAGCACTCCAACTCATTCATGTAGTCTAGGCACTTCGCCCCAGTAGCCTCAATAAGCCTCTTTAAGACCGTCGGCGACTCGGGGTTATCCAGCCCCATGTAATCCCTTGGACGTAGAATGTGGCATCCATAGTGCTCAGCCACTTTAAGGCTGCTTAGAGGCTTTTGAATGCTATTCCTAATTTTTTCTATGCCGACGTCTTCGAGAAGAACTTGAATAAAATGTTTAACGTCTATTGTTCCCTTAAATTGCATGTCGACCTCCTTGAGGTATCCGTTGACCTTGTCCCTCAGCGCCTTGTCCTCCTTAAGCGTTTTATTCACCTTGCGTAAGGTGCCATTACAGCCAGGGCAGAGAGTCATAATGTTCAAGCCTTTCTGTTCTGCTAGGCAGAGGTTCTGCGCAGACAGAACGAGCATCATTTCGTGGCTTACGGGGTCTAGCGGCAGCCCGCAGCAATTGAACTCGGGCATCTCAACCAATTTTATGCCTAGTTTCCCTGCGACTTTTCTGGCTGAAATTTCATAGCTTAGGACTCTGTATGGAATTACGCAGCCTAAATAGAGCAGGTATGTCGGCTCAGGCATTTTAATCCCTCTTTTTCTCCATTAACTTTGTGAAGCCTACAATTTCCGCAAGTTTATTTACCCTCTCGCCAGCGAATTTTGGAAGCGGAGGCAGCCCTAATTCCTCCCTCTTTTTAAGTCTTAACTCTGGAATCTCATATGCGGAAGCCCCTTTCACAATGTTTGAGCCTATTTCCCTAAAAACCGTGGGTATGAAGCCCTCTTTAACAGCCATATTTCTTAGAACCCTTAAAACGTTAGCGAACTCCACGTCACGTGGACAGCGATCGATACAAGTGAAGCAGGCTGCGCAAAGCCAGACGTCGTCACTTCATTCCGAAAAGCGCCATTCTCAAAATCTGCGAAGGGCGGTATGAGCCGCTGAAACGCGCTATGGGGCAGTCCGCCGTGCAAGTGCCACATTGAAAGCACATCATGATTTTCTCTGCGCCCACAGCCTTGCTAAGCTCATACTTGAATTTGGGATCGGCTTCGGAAAGTTTGAACATTTTTTTCTCGGCTTCCTCTTTTTTCTCAGACATGGGCTTTTTTCCCATCCCTTTTTAATGGGCTTGGACCCAGCTTCTTTATTTCCGCCACCATTTCTTTGACGACTTTTGCGAATTTTTCTCCTTCAGCAGCTGAAATCCACTCTAGTCTTAGGCGTTCAGGCTCGATGCCGAATTGCTTCAAAAGCTCCTTGAGTAATAGGATTCTTCGTTGGGCTTTGAAGTTGCCTGCGAGGTAATGGCAGTCGGATGGAAGGTGGCAGCCAGCGACTAAGACGCCGTCGGCTCCACGCCTAAAGGCTTCAAGTATAAAGCTTGGGTCAACCCTACCGCTGCACATCACCCTTATTATCCTAAGGTTCGGCGGGTACTGCATTCGACTTACGCCGGCCAAGTCGGCTCCAGCGTAAGCGCACCAATTACATAAGAAGCCAACGATTTTCGGCTCGAACTCAGTCAATTCGCTATCTCCTCCGTTAATGCCGCCCTAACCTGGGATAATACCTGTTCATTCGTGAAGTGACGCATAATTATGGCTCCCGTGGGGCATGAGGAACCGCACACGCCGCAGCCTTTACAGACTGCCTCAAGAACACTTGACACAAGCTTTCCGTTTTTCTCTTTGATCTGTATTGCGCCATATTCACAAACAGCTTCGCAGATTCTGCAACCGCTGCATAAGTTTTCATTGATGTCGGCTATGGCTCCTTCGATTTCCAGCGCCTTCTTAGACAGGATGGTGGCTGCGCGAGCCGCTGCGCCGCACGCTTGCGAAATGCTTTCATCTATGAACTTAGGCGAGTGGGCTAGTCCGCAGAGGAAAACGCCTTCAGTTGCGAAATCCACAGGACGCAGTTTCATGTGTGCCTCTAAGAAGAAGCCGTCCTTGCTTAGGGGAACTTTAAGCATTTCTGCTATGCGCTTGTTGTCAGGCTGCGGGATGGTGGCTGCACTCAGCACTAGGAGGTCTGGCTCAATTAAGATTTGTTCCTTTAGTATCGGGTCGGTTATCAGGACTTTCAGTCCGTTTTCATTTGTGACTTGAGGCTTGTTTTCGTCGTCGTAACGTATGAAAAGAACGCCCTTGCCCGCTGCTTCACGGTAATAGTCCTCATTGAATCCGTAAGTCCTAATGTCCTTGTACAAAACGTATACGTCCGCATCGGGGTTCAACTCCTTTATTTTCAAGGCGTTCTTAATGGCTTGGACGCAACATATCCGCGAGCAGTTTGGGCGTTCGGTGTTCCTAGACCCTACGCATTGAATCATCACAACTGTGTCTGCGTTAAACTCGCCCTTGGCTATTTTTTCCTCCAACTCAGACTGCGTCAAAACTCTAGGGTCTTTTCCATAAAGATACTCAGTTGGCTTATATTCGACGCCGCCAGTTGCAACTATGACTATGCCATGGTTAACTTCTCTTTCTTCGCCTTTACAAATCAGTTTCGTCTTAAAGTTTCCAACGTATCCCTCGATGTTTAGGATTTCAGCGCCCGTGTAAACGTGAATCCGCTCGTTTTCTTTAACCTTTTTAACTATGGCTTTCAGCATTTCCTGCGGGTCCTCGCCGCCTAACACATAATGTATTTTGCGTAGGTTTCCTCCCAACTCCTTTTCTCTTTCCACCAAGTGCACTTCGAAGCCTTGTTGCGCAAGCTCTAAAGCCGCGGTCATTCCGGATAAGCCGCCGCCGATTATTAGTCCCGCCGGGGTAACGTCAATCATTGGTTTTTTGAGGGGCTGAAGTAGGCGAGCCTTTGAGACAATTGACCTCACTAGGTCTTTCGCTTTTTCCGTTGCTTTCTCTGGCTCGTGCATGTGCACCCACGAGCATTGGTCACGTATGTTCGCCATCTCGAAGAGATAGGGGTTTAGTCCAGCTTCGCGAATTGTCTCTCTGAAAAGTGGCTCATGCGTCCTTGGAGTGCATGATGCTACGACTACACGGTTTAGATCGTACTCCCTTATCTTCTGCTTTATCCGTTCCTGAGTGTCCTGAGAACAAGTGTATAGATTATGTTCAGCGTATACAACGTTCGGCAGTTTCTTAACGTATTCCACGACCTCTGGCACGTTGACGACTCCGCCTATGTTTATGCCGCAGAAACAGACGAAAACTCCGATGCGCGGCTCTTCACCATTAACAGACCTTTCAGGCGGATACTCCTTAACCGTTATGAGTTTCCCCCTTTCAGACGCTATTATGCTGGCAGCTTTAGCCGCTGCTCCACTAGCCTGCGCCACGCTGTCGGGTATATCTTTCGGCGATGAGAAGGCGCCGCAAACATATATTCCCTGTCTAGAGGTTTCCAGCGGCGAGAACAGTTTTGTAGCGCAAAAATCGTAGCCGTTTAGTTGAATACCTAGGTTTTTGGCTAGTTCCTTAACTTTTTTAGGCGGTTCCATTCCGACGGACAGCACGACTAAGTCGAATTCTTCTTCTTTCGGTTCTCCGTCTTCAACGTACCTTAACAGGAGATTTCGCGATTTCGGAATTTCCTCTATTCTTGAGACTCGGCTTCGAACAAACCTTATTTCATGTTCTCTCTCCGCCCTTGCGTAGTAGTCGTCGAATTCCTTTCCGAAGGAACGCAAGTCCATGAAGAAAATGCTACAGGCAAGATTGGGATTATGCTCCTTCGCTATCACTGCCTCCTTAATTGCGTACATACAACAAACAGAAGAACAATAGTCCCTTCTGATTTGGGTGTCACGGGAGCCTACGCATTGAATGAAGGCTATTTTTCGGGGGACTTCGCCGTCTGAAGGGCGTATAACCATTCCGCCGTAGGGTCCAGAAGCGCTCAAAATACGCTCAAACTCGATGCTTGAAACAACATTTGGGTATCTTCCATAACCGTATTCTGCCTTAACGCTTGGATCAAATTCCTCGAATCCTGGGGCGAGGATGACGGAACCCACATCCAACACGATTTCCTCGTCTTTCTGCTCATATTCAACGGCGCCGGCTCTACAAACCATTTGGCATATGCCGCATCCCAAACATTTTTCCTTATCAATGGTGTAGACCAGCGGAACTGCTTGCGGATACTTGACATATATTCCGCTTCTATCGCCTAACTTTTCGTTGTATTCGTCTATGGCTTCGACTGGGCAGTATTGGGCGCACACGCCGCATCCAGTGCACTTTTCCTCGTTGACGCGCCTAGCCCTCTTTGAAATTGTAACCTTGAAGTGCCCAGCTTCGCCCTCCGCCATCTTCACTTCAGCATTCGTGATGAGTTCAATATTCGGGTGTCTACCTGCACTGACAAGTTTTGGCGCGAGGATGCACATGGCGCAGTCGTTGGTTGGGAACGTCTTGTCGAGTTGAGCCATTACGCCCCCTATGCTCGGCGAATCGTCCAGCAAATAGACTTTGAATCCTGAATCCGCTAAGTCGAGGGAAGCCTGTATTCCCGCAACGCCGCCGCCGACAACTAAAACCGCGCCAACCTTGTCCATTATGGTCGCGCCTCCAACGCAACGTATAATGGCGAGGCTCCCTCAACTCTGTCAACGGTGACTAAGCCCTTACGTTTCATGACGGCTATGTGACGCAAAACCTTCGCAGGGTCTAAACCCATAGTTTCGGCTAAGTCCTTAACTGACATGGGCTGACTCTTGACTAGAAGGTAAATTCTGCGGCGTATGGACTCGGCGTGCACAGCCTCATTCATCACTTTGTCGAATTCGCTTTGCGGCTTCCTTTCTCCATAAACGTTTCCTTCTTCGACTATTTTCCTTTCTTTACCCACCAATGCTCGCAGTCTAAAGTCTGCCGACGCTTCTTCAGCCGCAATTAGCAAAGCCAAAGCATTCGCATCGGGTTTCTCCCCAGCTAAAGGAGACATTCCCAAAGTTTTTAGACTGACTACGAAGTCGTTGACGACTTCTGCGAATCTTGCACCCTCAGATGCGGAAATCCACTCTACACATAGTCTTTCTGGGGCTATGCCAGCATAATCCAAAACCGTCTTTAGGAACTTTACCCTTGTCTCAGCGTGTATGTTTCCGTCGATGTAGTGGCAATAATTCGGGTGGCATCCCACTATGAGGACGCCGTCGGCTCCGTTCTTAAAGGCTTCTAAAATGAAAATTGGGTCAACCCTAGCACTACACATTACTCGAAGGATTTTAACGTTCGGAGGATAACCAATCCCGCCTAGACCAGCTAAATCGGCGCTGGCGTATCCCCCCCAATTGCAAGCGAAAACAAGTATTTTCGGATTAAACCCCTGCATTTCTTTCCTTCCTCCCAGCTATTTTGCGAAAGCAGCCTGCACCTCCGCAAGCAACTGCCTATCACTGAAATTCTTCAACGATATTGCACGCCTTGGGCAGCCTGCTGCGCATGCTCCGCAGCCTTTGCAGAGGGCTTCGATCACCTTCGACTTGCCTTCTTTGATAATGTGTGCTTCGAAGGGGCATATGTCTACGCATATTCCGCAGCCTACGCATAATTCTTCGTTTACGAACGCTGTGAGGGGGTCCCTAATTATTCGTCCAGTCGACATGGGTATAGCCGCTCTGGAAGCCGCGGCATATGCTTGAACAATGCTTTCGTTTACGTCTTTCGGTCCTTGAGCTGTTCCGCAGACGTAGATGCCGTCAATCATGAATTCCACTGGGTTCATTTTTACCTTGTATTCGCTGAAGAATTCGTCTGGCCCTAGGGGCACTTTGAGGATTCGCGATAGTTCCCTTCCCGCCTCATGCTGAATTAGGGGCGTTGAAAGTATGACTAAATCGCTGTCTATGCTGATTTCCTCGCCTAATAGATTGTGGTAAACCTTAACCCTCAGTTTTCCTTCAGGGGTTTGAGACAATTCTGGAGGCTTATCCACGGAGTATTCCACGAATTTTATGCCGTGGTCACGGGCGTTAAGGTGATACTGCTCGTTTTCCTTGCCGTACGTTTGGAGGTCACGGTAAAGTATGTAAACGTCCGCTTCAGGGTTAATTTCCTTAATCAGCATAGAGTTCTTTATGGCAACCATGCAGCAGATCCTTGAACAGTAGGTTCTTCCCTTCTCTTCTCTGTCGCCGACGCATTGGATCATAACAACTTTTGAAGGCTTCTCCAACGATTTGTTCCTCATAAGCTCCTCGAACTCGAGTTGAGTGACAACTCCCTTGTATTTGCCATATCCGTACATGCCTAAAGGCTCGAACGCAACAGCGCCAGTCGCAACAATAATCGTGCCGACCTTAAGCTTGACGTTTTCTCCGTCATCCTTCGCTATCGTCACATCGAAATTTCCAACGTAGCCTTTCACATCCTTCACAGTTGAAGACAAAAGAAGCTTAACGTTTTCGTGCTTCTTCAATTCTTTAAGAAGGAAGTCAATCAAGTCTGATGCTTCACGGTTCGTCGGGTAAAGCTTGTAAATTCTGTTTAATAGTCCGCCGACCTTCGGCTCTTTTTCGACGACGTAAACCTTGAAGCCCTGATTCGCTAAGGAAAGAGCGCAGGTCATGCCTGAAACTCCCGCTCCGATTATTAGTGTGGACGGCTCCACCTTTACTTCGTGCTTTTCGTAGGGTTTAAGGAACTGAGCGCCAGCCACAGCCATTCGCACCATGTCCTTAGCCTTGTCCGTGGCTTCCTTCGGATTTCCTTCGTGAACCCATGAGCATTGTTCCCGAATGTTGGAAATCTGCAAAAGATTTCTGTTCAGTCCAGCGTCTTCGCAGGCTTCCGCGAATAGCAGTCCAATAACTCGTGGGCTGCAGGCGGCTATAACAACCCTGTTAAGGCGATTTTCCTTTATCGCATCCTTGAGTCTTGCTGTTCCCCCTTTGGAGCAAAGATAGAGGTTTTCCTCGGTGACAATAACGTTAGGCAGGGTTTCGGCGTATTTGGCGACGGCGGCAAAGTCCACTGCTCCGCCTTTATCTACGCCACAGTGGCAGACGAAAACTCCGATTTTGGGCGTTTCCTCCGCTTTTAATTCATCCTTCTTCACGTTCATTTTCCTCCTCCGATTTTTAGAGCTAGGGTTTCAGCTGATTTCGCCGCCGCTGCGCTCGCTTGGGAAACTGAGTCAACTATGACTTGGGGTCCTTGGCAGCATCCGCACACGAAAATTCCTGGTCGGGATGTTTCAACCGCGCTTTTGCCGTTGGGATTCTTGAAGAAACCGTATTTGTCGAGTTCTATGTCCATTGTTTTCGCTAGCTTCCTATTGTCTGGTTGAGGAATTATGGCTGTGCACAGGACCACGAGGTCTACTTCTAGATGCATTACTTTCCTCTGCGTTGTGTCCTCGTACCAAATTGTGAGGTTCTTCGTTTCGGGGTTTTCTCGAATTTCTCCTGGTCTACCCCTAATGTAGTTTAAGCCGAATTCCTTTTTCGCCCTATTAAAGTACTCCTGAAAGCCTTTCTCGAAAACTCTGAGGTCGATGTAGAAGACGTAAACTTCCGCTTTGGGATTGCGTTCCTTCGCCAACTTAGCCTCTTTCGTGGCGTACATGCAGCATACTGTGGAGCAGAATCCGCTTCCCGTCTTTAGGCTTCTGGAGCCCACGCATTGAATGAAAGCTATTTTGCTCGGAGGTTTTAGGTCCGACGGTCTCAAGAGTTTTCCTTTGGTTGGACCTGAAGCCCGCACTAAACGCTCGAACTCTAAAGCCGTAATAACGTTTCTGTATCGCTTATAGCCGTATTCCCTTATGGCTGAGGGATCAAACAGGCTGAAACCCGTTGCGAGAATTATGGCTCCAACGTTCAATTCGACTTTCTCGGGGCTTTGATTGTAATTAATTGCCTTAGCTCGGCAGACTTTCTCGCATTCTCGGCATGTTCCATCCTTGAAGTATAGGCAGTTTTCTCGGTCAAGGGTGAATGTGCGCGGTAAAACTTGTGGAGAAGGCAGATAAACAGCTTTTCGAGTTCCTAAGCCTAAATCGAATTCGTTGGGAACTTCAACTGGACACACTTGGGCGCACACGCCGCATCCTACGCACTTGTCTTCATCCACATACCTTGGTTTTCTGGTTACAGTTACCTTGAAGTCGCCCGCCGATCCAGATACTTTTTCAACTTCAGACAAGGTTAATAATTTAATGTTCGGATTGCTAACGCACTCCAGCGCTTTGTTGTTTAAGGCGCAGATTGAACAGTCTATTGGGTACTCAATGGTGCAGCTTGAGCAGTCCAGTTGGGCTACTCTACCGCCTATAATGGGCTCCTTCTCAACGAGATACACCTTAACCCCGCGACCAGCCAAGTCTAAAGAAGCCTGTATTCCAGCGATGCCAGCGCCCACAACCAATACGGAACCCACGCCTTCCAAAGGAAGCCCCTCCTTTAGACTCACATAATGTCCATGGCTTGCGCCAAAAGCACCGTTAAGTCAGATACTTTCATTGTTATCTCCTCAGGTTTAACAGGCAGTTTTTCGTTCATTACGCATTTAAAGTGTATTTGGCATTTTGGGCATGCCGTAATTAAGTGGTCGGCGCCTGTGCTTTTCGCCTCTCTCAGCCTTTCTATCTGCATATCCTTTGCGTATTTGTTGCAGTTAACCCATGAGCTTACGCCGCAGCATCTGGCGGCTTCCCTGTTTCTCTCCATTTCTAGGAATTCAATGCCCAGTAGGCTGCTTATTACGTTTCGCGGTTCGTCGTAGACGCCCATGTGCCTCCCGAGTCTGCACGGGTCTTGATACGTCACCTTTACATTCAACTTTTTCTTTGGCTTAAGCCTATTCCTGTTGATAAGCTCTGACGTGAGTTCGGACATATGCACAACCTCGAAGCCTAGCTCACCTAAGGCTTCAGCGTAATCCACCTTTAAGGTTCTGTAACATTCGGGACAAGTTGTAACTACTTTAGTGGCTTTCGTTTTCTTAATTGCCTCAACATTTGCCTTAGCCAATTTTTCGAAGTTTTCCATGTCCCCCGACCAGAGTAAGTCGTGTCCGCAGCATTTTTCATCCTTCATGACGACGGGTTTTATTCCCGCCTCGTTTAGAATGCGCACGGCGCTTTGGGCGATTTTCTGTCCTTCAAAGCCGATGTCCTCGAAAACAGCGTCTAAGTGGGGTAGACAACCCGTAAAGTATAGAACTTCGCCTTTTTCTGCAACTTTAGCATCTTCAGGAAGCCAGCCTAATCGGTTCTGCTCTAGGCCTAGATTAGTCATAAGTCTCGAAACTGATAGGAGCACTCCTCCATGGGCACATGTTGTTTCAACGCCCATTCTGGAGGCTTCTGTTCTGCAGGCTCTAATGAATTCGGGGAACTTTACGTCTTGTGGGCATCTTTCACGGCAGAGGTAACACGCCGAGCACATCCAGAGTTCTTTTCCAGTTAGGACTTTTTCCTCGAAGCCGAGTAGGAATCTTTCGACTGTGCGCCTCGGTGAATAGTCCATGTTTATCCTAGCTATGGGGCACACGCTTGAGCATTTACCGCATTCAATGCAGTATTGAACATTAGTTTTCTTTACGTAGTCCCATAAGAGAGACCTCTCAGCTGGTTTTTCGCCTTCAGTCTCATATTTTATCGGGTTTGGACCAATCCGCCTCAAATCATTCGTGAAGCCTTGAACGATTTCGGCGAATCTTTCACCCTCAGAAGCTGAAATCCATTCTAGGCGAAGTCTTTTAGGATTAATTCCCAAAAGTTCCAAAAGCTTCCATGTGGTTTTCACTCTTTTTTCAGCTTTTAGGTTCCCGCTTATGTAGTGGCAGTCTCCTAGGTGGCAGCCTGAGACCAGAACTCCGTCGGCTCCACGTTCGAAAGCTTCGAGAATAAACGATGGGTTAACTCTGCCGCTGCACATTAGGCGAATAGGCCTGATGTTAGGCGGATAGTTAATTCTACTCATTCCAGCTAAGTCGGCTCCAGCGTAGCTACACCAATTGCACAGAAATGCAACGATTTTCGGTTCGGTTGCCACCATTTTCTCCTCCCATTCTTTTATTCAGATAGCCGCCTTCACCATTGCCATCACTTGCTTATCAGTGAAATGCTTCATGGTGATAGCTCCAGTGGGACAAGCGACTGCGCATACTCCACATCCTCGGCATAGCGCCTCATTCACTTTGGCGTTTAAGACCCGTATCCATGTGAAGGGCTGCACTTCTTCGACTCTGATGGCGTTGAACTCGCAGACTTCTTCGCATCTGCCGCATCCTCTACATAGGTCGCCATCCACCACAGCCGTAATAGGCTCGATTCTCACTTCTCCTTGTGACATAAGTGCACCAGCAGCCGCGGCGGCGTTTCCAGCATGGGACACGGTGTCAGTTATATCTTTTGAGCCTTGAGCTGTTCCTGCGATGAAAATGCCTTCGGTGACTGTTTCAACGGGATGAAGTTTGAAAAAGCCGTCGGAGCTTAATGGAACCTTAATGATTTCCGCTAGCTCTTTGGCTCCCTTGCTGGGAACCACTCCAGTCATCAAGACCACAATGTCTGCTTTAATGTTTAGGAAAGTGTTAGTTGCCATGTCGAAGACGTCGAAGACTAGAGAGCCGTCGGGCAACTCTCGGATTTCAGAGGGCTTTCCATGAATGAAGTTGACGCCCATGTTCCGAACCTTACGGTAGAACTCCTCCTGACCCTTACCGAAAGTCCTAATGTCAGTGTAGCATATATCGACGTCTATGTCCTCTCCGAACTTGTTCTTTAAAATGTAAGCCTGCTTCAGGGCGGCGGTGCACCCGAATCGGCAGCAGTATTCGACGCCGTCGGCTCTCTCGTCACGGGAGCCCACGCAAAGTATGAATGAAACTCTTTTGGGTTTTTTTCCATCGGAGGGCCTAGCGATTTTGCCGTGGAAGGGTCCAGCGGCGTTGGTGATTCTCTCGAATTCGAGAGCCGTTACTACGTTTTTGTAGCATCCATAACCATATTCCTTAGCTTTTTTGGCGTCGTACATGTCGTAGCCCGTTGCCACAATTATGGTTCCGACCTCTAACTCGATTTCTTTCGGCTCCTGAGTGAAGTCCATAGCCCTAGCTTCGCAGAATCGTTCGCATAGTCGGCATACGCCTTTCTGGAAGTATAGGCAATGGTCTCTATCAATCGTGTATTTTAGGGGGACGGACTGCGGGAAAGAAACGTATATTGCCTTCCTCGTTCCTAGGCCCACCTCAAATTCGTTCGGAACCTTAACTGGACATTTTGTGGCGCATGTTCCACAACCTATACATTTGTCCTCATCAACGTAACGAGGCTTCTTTAAGACCTTAACCTTAAAGTTTCCAACATAGCCAGACACTTCCTTAACTTCTGAGTAGGCTAAAAGAGTGATGTTCGGGTGACGTGAAACGTCAACCATCAGGGGCGTTAAAATACAAGCCGAACAGTCTAGGGTTGGAAAAGTCTTGTCTAACTGCGCCATGTGCCCGCCTATAGTCGGCTCCCTCTCCACCAAATAAACCTGAAAGCCTGAGGAAGCCAGCTTAAGGGCGGCCCATATCCCAGCTATGCCCCCGCCTATTATGAGGGTTGAAGGCTTGATTTTGACCGTTCTGGGCTCTAGAGGCTCAATTAACCTTGCTTTGGCTACTGCCATTCGCACGAGTTCCTTCGCCTTCTCCGTGGCTTTTTCGGGCTCCTTCTCATGAGGCCAAGAGCAGAGTTCTCTTATGTTAGCCATTTCGAAAAGATAGGGGTTTAAGCCCGCCTCTTGGACGGCTTTTCGGAACGTGGGCTCATGCATTCTAGGCGAGCATGAGGCAACGACAACTCTGTTCAATTTCTCCTTTTTAATGTCCTCTTTAATCATGTTTTGTCCTGGTTCAGAACAGGTGTAGGTGTAGTCCCTAGCTACGACTACGCCAGGAAGCTTAGCGGCATATTCTGCCACCGCCTTGCAGTCCACGCTAGCAGCGATGTTTAGTCCGCAGTGGCAAACGTAAACGCCTATTCTCAGCTCTTCCTTCATTTGCCGTCCGCTCCTTCTAGCTTTTCGAAAAGCCTATTGACAGGACTTAGGTTTAGGTCTAAGCCGAGTTTTTCTTTTTTGATGCCCATAGCGTAGCCGAGCAATTGAACATAATACAGTACTGGAAGGCTAAGTTTTTCGTCGCCTACTACTTTTTTGACGACTTCCTGTTTTGCGTCGAACATTTTCGTGCAGAAGGGACAGAGAGTAACCATGCCATCGAATCCGTGGTCTTGAACAGCCCTAAGTTTAGACCAAGCCATCTGCGCAACCATTTTTTCGGCGGCTGTGGCTGCTAGTCCTCCGCAGCAATCAAGCCTCTCCAAATAGTCTTCGGATTGAGCGCCCAAAGCCTCGATTAAATCTTCTAGTTTATGGGGATTGCAGGAATCGTCTATTCTTCCTGTGCCTGACGGCATTAGGGCGTGGCATCCGTAGTGGGCTGCGAAATTAAAGCCTTTAAGGGGTCTCTTAACCGACTTAGCGATTTTTTCTACGCCGACATCGTCGTGCAGAACGTCGAGCACGTGCTTAACCTTAACGTTTCCGTTGTATCTTAAGCCCTCTTTTTCAAGGAAAAAATTTACTTTATCCTTAACTTCGGGCTTCTCATCGAATAGGTTTTTAATTTCGCAGAAGGAAAGGTGGCAACTGTTACATAGGGTTAATACGTCCAAATTCATTTTTTCCGCCAAGGCTAGGTCTCTAGCGGAAAGATACGCCCATCCCAATGCGTTAATTCCTCTTAAGGGGCATCCGCAGCAGCCGGCGCCTTTCATGTCTATGAGTTCGATTCCGAGCTTCGGGAATACTTCCCTCACGGCAACCTCGTAGGCATACTGCTCAGTCGGTATTACGCAGCCCAAAAAAAGCGCTAACTTCAAAGTTTTAACCCTCCTTCTCCTTCAATGATTTTTCGCCGAATCCTATCTGCTGAAGGTTTGAGGCAAATATTTCCAATTTTTCTGGCATCGGCAGCGGAGGCAAATTTAACGTATTGCGGTCGTAAAATGTGATTTTTCCTTCAGCGGCGCGGGGATGTCGACATCGGCGAATGGGCTGAATTAAGCCTGTTTTTATTATGGATTTAGCCATTGTTAAGTATCCTGTTGGGACGAATCCTTTGGCAGAAGCCATGTTTCTCAATGCTTCAATTACTTCGTATGGTGAGACTTTTTGAGGACACCTTTCTACGCATTTGTGGCATGCTGCACAAATCCAAATTACCTCTTTAGGAATTAACCGATCTTCCAGCTTTAGCAACGTCTTGTTCACTATTTGATGTGGACGAAAATCCTCTGAAAACTTAGCAACTGGGCAGCCGCTGGTGCATTTGGCGCACTGATAGCAATAGTTGGGCTGTTGGCTCCCAAAGATGTTGCGTATCTCATCTAAAAATTTCGGCTTTACCGACTCTAACCCCGCCGCCATCCCTTAATCCCCGGTAATTTTAACTTTCAATTTCGGGTTGAAGACCATTCTAACGGATGCGTTCTATAAAGGCTTTTCTCCAAGCGCTTGTTAACCCTTCACCTCCAATAAAGTTATAACGGTGTTATATAAGGCTTAAAGTTCCAAATAAGCGAACGAAGAAAAGAAACGAAAAAGCATCTCGAAGCCTTGTTTCACTTGATTTTCTCTAAAAGGGATGTCGCCTT